>JAJRWJ010000474.1 GCA_024276805.1 Gammaproteobacteria bacterium | reverse complement strand
GCCGCAAAAATGAAGGCCACACCGCTGGCGACTGCAGCCAGTGAATAGACAATCTGCGGTCCATAAGATTCCCACAGGTAACCGCTGTAAAGACTGCCCAGCATGCCGCCCAATCCGAAGCTCAAGCTGCTGTACAACGCCTGCCCTTTACCCTGATGGTGGCTGCCGAAATAATCATGCACGAGATGTATGGCCACCACATGGGTGGAACCAAAACTCGCGGCATGCAGCAGCTGGGCGAAAAGCAGCAAAGCCGGATTATCCGCTTTCCAGGCGATCAGCAGCCAGCGCCCGATACTCAAAATTATACTGACCAATAATATCTGCCGGAGTGAAAACAGCTGCAACAGGCGGCGCATCATCAGGAACAGACAGATTTCCGCGACGACGCCCAGTGCCCAGAGAAACCCGATCACCGACGTTGAATAATGCAGGTCCTGCAAATAGATGGAAAAGAAGACGTAATATGGACCATGGGAGAGCTGCAGCAGCAGATAGACGCTGAAAAAAGCCAGCACTTCGGGTCTGCCGATGATGCCGAGGATGCCAACCGGGTCATCGTCATGGTGCCTGATTGCGGCTTCCGGTGTCAGCAATGAAATCAGCCAGATGGCAATCAGCAGATAAACGATGACAGTGGGCAACACGGCAATGTCATGGAACTCCAGCAGCCGTCCTATGCCGATCACCGCAACGATAAAGCCGACCGACCCCCAGAGCCTGATTTGACTGTAGCGGTGGCTCTGCTGCTGCAGGTGAAACAATGTCACCGCCTCGAACTGTGGTAGTGCGGCATTCCAGAAAAAACTGAACGCGACCGTTATCCAGGCAAACCACAAATAGCTGTTGTCCAGCAGGAAACCGACAAACAAACAGGCCGCAGCCAGAGACGCGATACGAATGATGCGCATACTCCTGCCGGTATGGTCGGCAATCCAACCCCAGAGATTGGGGGCGATAATTTTCGTGCCGACCAGCAATGCCGACAATTCCCCGATTTCTACGGGATTGAATCCCGTCGCCTCGAGATACAGACTCCAGAAAGGCAGAAAGCCACCCAGAGTTGCAAAATAGAACAGATAGAACCCCGACAACCGCCAGTAGGGAATGCGTATCGACAGCATCGCAGGCTGTTATCGGAGTATCGGCAGCCCTGCATCGACATCACGGTTTTGCGCCCGATGCCTTAGCAGATGGTCCATCAGCACGATGGCCAGCATCGCTTCGGCGATCGGTGTCGCGCGAATGCCCACGCAGGGGTCGTGTCTGCCTTCGGTAATCACCTCGACGGGATGTCCCTGCAAATCGATGCTTTTGCCAGGCAGGCGCAGACTGGAAGTGGCCTTCAGCGCTATGCTGGCGACGATATTCTGACCGCTGGAAATCCCACCCAGAATGCCGCCGGCATGGTTGCTCAAAAAACCATCCGGGGTGATTTCATCGCGAAACTCGGTGCCTTTGCTGGAGACACAGGCGAATCCATCACCAATCTCCACACCCTTGACGGCATTGATGCTCATCAACGCCTGGGCCAGATCGGCATCCAGACGGTCGAAGACCGGCTCTCCCAGCCCTGGCGGAACGCCCGTTGCGACGACTGTGACCTTGGCGCCGACGGAATTCCCTTCCTTGCGCAAGGCATCCATATAATTTTCCAGTTCCTCCACCTTGCCCGGATCGGGGCAGAAGAACACATTGTCCTCGATGCTGTCCCAATCCACGACAGTCAACCTAATGGGACCCAGCTGCGCCAGATAGCCACGGATCCGCACCCCGGCTTTTTCCTGCAGATATTTCTTGGCGATGGCGCCTGCCGCCACGCGCATTGCGGTTTCTCGGGCCGACGAGCGCCCTCCTCCGCGATAGTCACGGAAGCCATACTTATGCTGATAGGTGTAATCGGCATGGCCTGGACGAAAGCGGTCGGCAATTTTTGAATAGTCCTTGGAACGCTGGTCGACATTTTCTATCAGCAGGCCTATCGGCGTACCTGTGGTGACTCCCTGAAACACGCCGGAAAGAATTTTTACCTGATCCGGTTCCCGTCGCTGCGTGGTATGTCTGGATTTGCCCGGTCGCCGCCGGTCCAGATCCAGCTGAATATCCGCTTCCGACAGCGCCATGCCGGGAGGGCAGCCATCGACAATACAGCCCAGGGCAGGGCCATGACTTTCGCCAAAGGTGGTGACGGTGAATAACTTTCCGATTGAATTTCCAGACATTGATTTGTTTTTCTTTGAGAATTGAACAGAACTGATTTGCGGGAGAATGCCTGTTTATTCTACCCTAATCGTGTCGCCATTGTTGAACCATGATCAACCTGCCTTTACTGGCAAGTCAGGCAGAATGGGGGCGCTATGACCGCGCGGACTGAAAATCTGGCGTGAATTGCCGCACCTGCTGGGCAGTCAGCAGAAACACGCCATCGCCGCCGCGTTCGAAGTCCAGCCAGTAAAATGGCACGGCAGGAAAGCGATGCTGCAGGGCTTCGGCACTGCTGCCCACCTCGACCACCAGGATGCCGTGACTGCTCAGGTGGTTTTCCGCCTCAGCCAGAATTTCGATGACCAGATCCAGGCCATTCTCGCCGCCATCGAAACCGATTTCCGGTTCGGCAAAGTATTCCGCCGGCAATTGCCGCCATTCCGACCTGGCGACATAGGGTGGATTGCTGACCAGGATGTCATATTTTTTTCCCGGCAATGCGTTGAACAGGTCGGAATGGATCAGATCGATCTGCTACTGCAAGCGATGCCGTTACCGATTGATCGCGGCAACTTCCAGGGCATCCACGGAAAGATCCAGCGCATCGATGTGCGCATTGGGGAAGGCGTGGGCACAGGCAATGGCAATACAGCCACTGCCGGTGCACAGATCGAGTATATTGTTTACCCGATCGCTGTCCACCCAGGGGGAAAAATGCGCATCGATCAGTTCGGCAATGGGTGAGCGGGGAATCAACACGCGTTCGTCGACATAAAATGACAGACCGGCAAAAATCGCTTCATGGGTCAGGTAGGCGGCGGGAATTTTTTTTTCGATCCGGCGTGTGATGATATTGAGCACTGCCATCCGTTCCTCGGTGGTCAGAACGGCAGCGAAATAGTCAGCGGACAACTGATAGGGCTGATGCAGGGTATGCAGAACCAGGAAGCTGGCTTCATCGTGGGCATTGTCGGTGCCGTGTCCGTAAAACAGTCCGGCTTCATTGAAGCGGCTGGCCGCCCAGCGGATATAATCACGTATTGTCGAGAGTTTGTCGATGATGTCTGATGAAGCACTGGTCATTTGGATAGCCAGAAGGCATGGATTTTCAGCAATGATGGTCAGCGTGTTGTGAGCCCGCTTCCATCCCGTTTACGGTCAATAGCGGACCGGACAAGGCAGCGCCGGATGATTGAGCACCCTTTGAGCAGGGTAAAGTGCAGATTTTAAACTAAACTTTAAACAGTTTGGGTAATAATCCAAAATATTTATTTATGAATGAGCAAGGTACCAGAGACAATTCCACTGAAAATCCCGCCGGTCTGGCTAAAAACAGCCTCTATCAGGATTGCTGCAAATTCATGCAATCGGAAAAAATGGTTTTGCCGACCATACCGGACGTTGCCTTCAAAATCAGGCGCGCAATCAATGATGACAAGGCGAACAGCAACAGAATCGCGCGGGTGGTGCAGATCGATCCATCCATCACGGCGCGCCTGATCAAAATAGCCAACAGTCCCCTTTACCGGGGACGCAGGCAGATTGAAAGTTGTCCGGAAGCACTGACCAGGCTAGGTTTGAAGGCCTCCCAGGACATCATCACCGCCTTTGCCATGAAGGCGGTTTTCAAGGCCAGATCACCAGTGATTCGCAGAAAAATGACCGAACTCTGGTCGCACAGCAGCTATGTCGCCGCGATCAGCGCCGTATTTGCCCACAAGACTCCAGGCTTCGATCCGGACCGTGCGATGCTTGCCGGATTGATCCATGACATCGGCATCGTTCCCATTCTCACCTATGCCGACAAGCATCCCGAGATAGTCAACCGGCCCAGGGACCTTGCGCAAACGGTAAAACAGCTGCGCGCCAGGATCGGAGTACAGATCATCCGCAACTGGGATTTTCCCAGCGACTTCGAGGATGTCATCATCAATGCCGAAAACTGGTACCGGGATGAAAACGAATCGCCCGATTACAGCGATATCGTGATGATTTCCCAGTTGCACAGTTATATCGGCAAAATCGACATCAAAAAAATGCCCAAACTGGATACCCTGCCCGCCTATCAGAAACTGGCGGCCGGTCAGCTGGATGCAGACACCAGCATCAATATTCTGGATCTGGCCAAGGATGAAATCCAGCATATCCGACAAATGCTCAGCTGATTTGCAGTGTCCGTGGATATTCAGACATCCCTGACCAGACTGATGCCAGCCACCGGGCAGACCGACAACCTGACGGATCTGAAACCAGGCCAGCAGTTGACGGTAAAAGTCATTTCCCGACTGGCGGAAAAAAACACCTTCATCGTCAGTCATGCTGGAACAGCCATTGCTGCCAGGGCCAATCGAGCAATTCAAGCCGGGATCGGTCAGCCGTTGAAATTGCAAGTGCTGCAAGTCCAACCCGCTGTCATCCTGAAAATCCTCGATGCGCCAGTGGATGCGCAAACCGGCAATACTCGCCCCCCTGCCCTGCTGCAATTCAATGTTCCCACTGCGTCGGCAAAACCAGCGCAACTGCCGGTATGGACGATGGGGCAGCAGATCAGCGCTACAATCATCCATGTCGATGACCAGAAAATGCGCCTGCAGATCGATGTCAGGTCTCCGACAGTCAACAACGGCAATGTCCCGGCAAACTCCGCGTCCAGTACCGGGCAACTCCTGCACACTGCCGCCAGCACAACGGCTTTGCCAAACAGCAGCAAAACAGTCATCACCCTGCCGCCAGCAACGGGACAGGGAGAGACCTATAAAACCGGTCAGCAGGTCCGGCTGCAGGTTCTCCAGACAGGCCCTGAACCCGCGTTCAGAATTCTTCCACAGGCCCGTCAGGCACAGGAAACCATTACCGCCGCGTTGCGGCAGTTGCTGCCCAGGCAGACTGCGCCGACGGTGTTGCTCGAACAGATGCTGCAACATGTATCGCAACGCACCAAGGCGCAACAGTTGCCGGAAACGCTGCAAAGACTGGCGCGGATAATCCTGGCCCAGCTGCCCACCAGCAAACAGCTGCAATCCGGCAGTACGCTGAAACAGGCCGTACAGGATTCAGGGTTGTTTCTGGAAGCCAAACTGGCCCAAGGCAGGTCAGGCACTACCCTGCAACAGGATTTCAAAGGCAACTTGTTGAAATTTCTGCAGGCAATGCAACGAGCCTCACCCGTAGCAGAGGCCCGGCAGCAGTTGTCTGCAAAAGCGCTGCTACCCGAAGAATTGCCGCAAAAGGGCGAGGGAACGCTGGCAAAACTGGTGCTGGATCAACTTTCCTCGCTGCCCAGGGAAGACAGTTCCAGGCAGGCCTGGAACCTGGAGCTGCCATATATCGATCAGGAAGAAGCCAGGTCGGTGCATATTGCCATCGAGCGGGAAAAACAAACGGGGCAGCATTCAGAAGAGGAGGCGAACTGGTCGGTCACCATCAGCATTGCACCGCCACGGCTGGGCACGATTCACTGCAGATTGTCATTTTGTGACAACACCCTGAACACGCAGTTCTGGAGCGATCGGACAAAAACCACACAACTGATCGGGGACAATCTGGATTATCTGCAACAGCAAATCGAGGCGGCCGGCTTGAAAACCGGTCTGATGCGGGTCAATCAGGGGTTGCCTGAGCCGCAAAGAAAATCCGGACAGGAAAACAGACGCCTGTTCGACGGCAAGGCATGATTTTCATCATGCAAATCAATAAAACTCGCAGGCCGGATCAGCCATGCATATCCGGCGATGGCGGGCATTTTGCCGGATGCACTGCGCTTATCCGGCCTACCGGGAGACCAGTTCATAAACGTTTGACTACACTTCAAAATGCTCTTCTGTGATGGGGAAAATCGCTAAGCATCATGAAGAAAATCGACATAAGCTAAGGAAGAACGGGTAGGCCGGATAAGCAGCGCGCATCCGGCGATGGCGGGTATTTTGCCGGATGCGCTGCGCTTATCCGGCCTACCGGGAGATCAG
>JAJRWJ010000062.1 GCA_024276805.1 Gammaproteobacteria bacterium | reverse complement strand
TCACGAAGCCGGCCACGCCACGGCAATCTATCTATACAACAAGTTGAAAAAACTGCCGCCGGTTTACTTTCAGATCGCCATAAAAAACAACAAGTCCGGTGCAAAAAAGCAAAAGGCCTGCAGCGCAAAAGTCAGACAAAATCCTGTCGCCAGAGTCGAAGGTGGCCGTTTGATTGAAAACCTGCCTGCTTCGGTCGATGACATTGGCAGGCTCGACAACATTAACATTACACCGGAACAGTGCCTTTCGACCAGAAAGGCACTGATTTCGGCCCTGGAGGCCGATGTCATCACCTTGCTAAGTGGCGTATTGGCGGAAGCGAAATTTGTCGCGGACTGTGACGGCGAACAGATCAACGGCCATCTGTTGAATCTCGATTCATTACGTAACTACCGTGATTCAGTGGATTTGGAGCTCGTCAATAACTATATCAAGTGTCTGATACCAGATAAAAAAGGACGTAATGAGAAACTCGCCGAGCTGTTTGCAAGGGCTTTTGATTTTATCGACGAATATTCGACCTGGAACGGTATCACCCGGCTGGCAAATTATATTCTGGAAAGGGACAGCAGCATCGATGCGAGGAAATCATTCGCGTACTGAACGATGATGAGGCCGGTTTGTCACCCCCGGAGCACAGCATGAGCACCTGCAATCCGGCTGTTTGAGTGATGAACCGGCGTACAATTTTCAGAAAATCCACTAAACTTTTCTTCAAGCACTGATTTCACTTACGAGGATAACATCATGACACCACAATCGCTGGCCAAGGAAGTCGACGCCATCTATTCTCTGCCGGAAGTGGCGATACGCATCAATGAACTACTTGCCTCACCAAACACCACAGTCCACGATATCGAGCGGGTCATCGCCCTGGATCCGGCATTGACGGCGATGTTGTTGAAGCTCATTAACAGTGCCTTCTATGGCTTCAGCAGAAAAATCGAAACCGTGGCGCAGGCCGTCTCTTTGCTTGGCCATAAGGAAATTCGCAGCCTGGTGCTGGCGACATCGGTCACCGCCACCTTTACCGATGTGCCTCCGGAGTTGGTCGATATGGAGTGCTTCTGGTACAACAGCGTTACCTGTGCTGCGATCGCAAGGATTTTGTCCGAGCATTTCCAGATGGAAGACCAGGAACGTTTTTTTACCGCCGGATTGTTGCACAGCCTGGGTAAATTGATTTTTTACACACAATGCCCACGACAGTCAGCCCGCATTCTGCTGCAGACAAATGGCCGGGAAGACGCGATTACTGCTGCGGAAACACAGGAATTCGGCTTCAATTATGCACAGGTGGGCGCGGAACTGCTGACGCTCTGGAAGCTGCCGGATGGTATATGCCAGATGGTCCGGCATCATGTCCATCCGGCAGAATTGCCAGCCGCAGCGGAAGATGCGGTCATCCTGCATGCCGCCAATCGCATCGCGGCCGTCATGGAACCCGGAGTGAAAATTGCCCCGGATACAGAAATCCCCGCTCCGCAGTTTGATGCGGGCGTAGCGCAGAGCCTGGGTTTGTCCGAAGACCTGATTCAGCAGGCACAGCTGGAAGCATCTCTGTATGCCTTTGAGTTTCTGGAAATCATCAGGCCGGGTGCTTCCTTGATTATCTAGTTCCCGTCTATAAATGACGGGAACTGATCCGGCACAGGGAAGTGCCGGCATAATCAATGGCTCCAAGTCATTGATTATGAATAAAACAGCCAATCGCATTTGCTGTTTATAGACTCTAACTATCTGTACGACAGGTATTCCGCAATACGAGTGGGTGATGGCGGCATCTGCCCCCCCCCCCCTTCGTTCTTCTCACCCGCGGGCATTCACTCTTCGCGATCTCCGCCGGCATCGTTCTGCATCCCCAGCCATTTTTCCAGGTAAGCACTGAATAGCGTCATACCGGCCTTCTCCAGCGCTGATCGAAATGCCGGATAAAGCAATCTTAGCTCAGATAAATACATCCTCCCGGCGTGCGCCGATTTAGCCCGGAAAGTCAGCAAATCATCACTAGACAATGCCGGCCCGGCGCCCTGCCCTTGTCATACTCCTGTAACAATACTCATTTACCATGCAGCTTCTGACGAGCCGTGGTTGCTTTTCAACGGTTTGTGATTTTTTTACTACATGAGGTTTATTCCAATGGCACTTAACATCGAACGCAGTATGCTCGGGCTGGCCTTGCTCAGTGCGGCTGCCTTGCACAGTCTTCCAGCACGGGCAGCAGACCAGGAACTGCTGGACATGCTTTTGAAAAACGGCGCAATCTCCCAGGAACAACATGACTCACTGGTGAAAAAAGAGACGCTGTCCAAGCAGGACGTCAACAACATCAGAGTCAAACTGGGCCGCAAGGGTCTGCAGGTGGAAACGGCGGACAAGGAATTCAAATTTAAAATAGGAGGCCGTATCCATGCCGACACAACCTGGGCGACAAAAAACAACAACCTGACAGAAAATGGTAATACCGTCAAAGCCAATGACGGCACCGAAATACGCCGAGTCCGGATGAACCTCAAAGGCGTGCTGTGGCGCGACTGGAAATTCATCATACAAACTGATTTTGCCGACAACAGCGTGCATGTCAAAGATGCCTTCCTGACCTACACTGGCCTGAAGCATTTTGAATTCACCGCCGGTAACCAGAAACAGCCAATCAGCATGGAACTGCAGGAAAGCTCCAACGACATCATGTTCACCGAGCGTTCTCTGGTGGGCACCCTGACCGAACCGTTGTTCGATCGTGCCAACGGTTTCAACATCAAATCCAAGGGCCACGACTGGTCGGCGCAGGTCGGCGTGTATGGCGATACAATGACGCCAAACAAGACCAACAACAAATTTGCCGGTGAGGGCTGGGCCGTTGCCTCACGCGCCACCTGGGCGCCGATCAACGCGGACGGACAAGTTGTCCACCTGGGCGCCTACGGCGGCTACCGGGCAGCGAACGGCAATGGTAATCTCATGGACAAGACGCTGCGTTTCAGGCACGAAACCACGCATATGTCCAACCTGTATCTGACCGACACGGGAAAGATGACCGGCGTCGACAGCGCCACCATGGCAGGCGCCGAACTGGCCGCCATGTACGGCCCGTTTTCGGCCCAGTTCGAATATGCCAACAGCTGGGTAAACCGCAGCGACATGCCCAGTCTGAGCTTCTCTGCGTGGTACATTCAGGCGGCCTGGACCATCACCGGCGAATCGCGTTCCTATAAAGGCTCCGATGGTGAATTCAAACGTCTGCGCCCGGAAAGGAACTTCAGCCTGCGCGATGGCGGCTGGGGCGCCTGGGAACTGGCGACGCGTTACGACCAGAACAACCTGAACAGCCATGACATCATTGGTGGCAGCCAGGACAGCCTGACCGTCGCCCTGAACTGGTATGTCAACCAGAACGTGCGTTTCATGGCGGACTACCGGACAGCCCTGAATGTCAGCCACTCTCCTGTGTTGCTAAACGGCGGCGATCCGAATGGCGTCGGCGCATTCACGCTGCGCACCCAGCTGGCCTTCTGAACGGCCACCTGACATCCAGTCAGAACCGAGCCGCGATGACTCTCATCGCGGCTTGTTCCGACAGCTGACAAAGCCCTCCCAAAGTCACCGGCGTGACATCATCGCGGCCGCTGCATGATCAATCGACATCACCTCCAAACAACTCCCGCCATTGCATCGCCGCAACCCATTATTTGCCGGGCGGCAGGAAAGCCGGTAAACATCCGGTTTCTGTCAGACGCCTGTGTTTCATGCTATGCTTTTTCCTCTCTTGTTTAACTCTGATTAAGGCGGTTCAGCATGTCCCGTCCCTGCAGTCGATGCGGAATTTCCTCGAGTCCGGTTTATCCGGGTATTGCCGCATGGATTTCTGTCCCGGGCCGAATCGGTAATGGAATCAATGTCGTGATTCAAGTCAAATCCAGAATTGCAATCCCGTTTCGCGGTAATTGAATAATCATCTGTGGGCTCCGTACAGCCAATGAATAACGGTCTCTGAGCGTGTCGGATGGCTCACGAATAATTCCCACCAACCAGATAAGGAGAGCACCGAGTGACCAAAGATCGTTTGCTGAAGGGAGGTGCCTGGCATTTTGCCAGCGACAGCCTGCGCCATGATGTGCCGGCCGGCATAGCCGTTTTTCTGATCGCATTGCCATTGTGCCTGGGCATTTCCCTTGCCTCCGGCGCGCCGCTGTTCTCGGGGCTGATCGCGGGAATCATCGGCGGCATCGTGGTGACTTCATTGAGCGGATCGGCGCTTGGCGTGAGTGGTCCTGCAGCCGGTCTGGTGATGATCGTGTTCAATGCCATCAAGAATCTGGGTTTCGAGGCATTCCTGCTGGCCGTGGTTTTGGCGGGCGTCATGCAACTGCTGATGGGGCGCTTGGGCGCAGGCATTATTGGCTATTATTTTCCTTCAGCGGTCATCGCCGGCATGTTGTCGGGTATCGGCATCATTATTTTTCTCAAACAGATTCCCCATGCGCTGGGCTACGACCGGGACTATCTTGGAGATATCGCATTTTTTCAACGCGATGATTACACCACCCTGACGGAGCTGCGGCATATGCTCGATTTCGTGTCCCCGGGGGCTATCGTCATCAGCATGGTGTGCCTGGGCATTTTAACGCTCTGGGAAACAGAATGGTGCAAACGGTTCTGGTTCAGTCAATGGCTGCACGGAGCTCTGGTCGCCGTATTGGCGGGTGGCGCAATGAACCAGGCGTTCATCGCCCTGTATCCGCAGTGGGCGCTGGCAGGCAATCATCTGGTACAGCTGCCGGTCATGGCAGACAGCAGCGAGCTGCTGAATTTTCTGACATTCCCGGATTTCACGCAAATCGCCAATCCGGAAATATACGCCATTACCCTGAGCATCGCCATCGTCGCCAGTCTGGAAACACTGCTCAGCGTCGAGGCGACCGATAAACTGGATCCCTACAAGCGGGTCACGCCAAACAACAGGGAGCTGAAGGCGCAGGGCTTCGGCAATATCTGTTCCGGCCTGCTGGGTGGCCTGCCGATCACCCAGGTGGTGGTGCGCAGTTCCGCCAATATTCAGTACGGCGGTCGTTCCAAGCTGGCTGCCATGGAACATGGACTGCTGCTTTTGCTGGCGGTATTGCTGATATCTGAACAGTTGAACAGGATACCGCTGGCCAGCCTTGCCGCGATCCTGCTGATGGTGGGTTACAAGCTGGCTCAGCCATCTGTGTTCAAAGCCAGATATCGGATTGGCATGAATCATTTTCTGCCCTTTGTTGCGACCATAGCCGGGCTGATCTTTACCGACATGTTGACCGGTATCGGTATCGGCATGAGCTTTGCGTTTTTTTTCATTCTGATGGAAAACCTGAAACTGGGTTTTTATCTGCATAAACAACACAAGTTCAACAAGACCTTCATAACACTGTCGGAAAATGTCACTTTTTTGAACAAGGCGAATCTGTTGCAGCTGCTGAACAAGCTGCCAGACAATTCCGATGTGGTGATCGATGCGACGATTGCCAAATTCATCGATTACGATGTCTACGAAATTATCCAGAATTTCAAGGTCGAAGCTCAGCACAAACACATCAACCTGATCATTCAGAACCTGCGTGGCTATGGCGTCCTGCCGCCTGTCAGCTCTGCCTTGCCGGTCAGCAGGGAGTCACAGCAGGCCTTGTCGCCAAAGGATGTGCTGACCATCCTGAAGGCGGGCAACGAACGCTTCGTCAACAACCTGAAAAGTCATCGCAACCTGCTGGAACAGGTCAACGAGTCTGTGGCTGGACAGTTCCCCATCGCTATCATTTTGAGTTGTATCGATTCGCGAACTTCGGAGGAATTGATTTTCGATCAGGGGCTGGGCGACATTTTCAGCGTCAGGGTCGCCGGAAACGTCATCAACGAGGACATCCTGGGCTGTATGGAATTCGCCTGCAAGCTGGCTGGTTCGAAACTGATCGTTGTATTGGGGCACAGCCATTGCGGCGCGATCAAGGGGGCTTGCAGTGGTGTCAGGCTGGATCATCTGAGTGTTCTGCTGGACAAGATTCAACCGGCTGTGGAATCTGTCAAAAAAGGCCGCTTGGCAAAAATCAGCACCATGCAAAGCCCGTTGTTGGAAAAGGTCGCCGCGCGCAATGTTGAGCTCATGACAGAGCAGATCAAGGAAAAAAGTCCGTTGCTGAATGATTTGCTGAAAAGCGGACAAATCGGCATCATCGGCGCGATGTATGATATTGAGACTGGTGAAGCAAAATTTTATGATGATTGGCAGAGAACCGGTAAAACGTGATTTACCATGCTCTTGCCGCTATTGTCACAGCATTTATTGCTATTGCCGCCGGTGCCTGCTGATGACAATGTGTTCCGGTTTCTAAATGATAATCACGTTCAATCAATGTCTGGTCATCACTGACATCCCATGTTCAGTCTACAACAGAGAAAGACATGATTCCCACGCAGAGCATGGGAACGATAAAGATCCCTCCTCGTGTTGGGGTGACAGGGTTTATAAGGTTTCGGCATAGCTGAGGTCATACGTAATCCGATACAGTTATGCACTCCGGCACGCCTTGTTTTTACAGGCGACCTTGAAAAACCTTGCTGTAGAATGCTGCAGCGGCTTTTCCCTATGGGAATCAGCGCTCATCGGCATGAACAAAGCGGCAAATCCAGAATAGAACGTAGCCCGGATGGAGCTTGAGGAATCCGGGTGGTAGGCTAAGGTGCTATTTTTATAGCGATTTATATGCGCTCGCTCTGAGAATGAACCACCGAAATACTGAAAATCCACATGCGAAGAGTATAATTGAATGCGTTAAAAGTAAAAAATGTTAAACTTTGAAGTCGATATGCTAAATTTAAGCGTCAATCTGTTAATCTCCGGCGCTAATCCGACACAGGGATGTGCCGACATTATCGATGGTCTTAGACCATTTTGTTATAAATTAAACAGCAATGGGTATTCGCTGTTTTTCGCTATAAGCGGCCTATGGACGGGGGGTTTATAGATTCCAACCAACTAAACACGCGATGAAGGTGACAACATGAATAATTTCTGGAAGCTGTTGGTATTGATGATTATGCTGCCATTGGCTCAGACAGCCATGGCTGAAGACCAGACCATGCAAAAAAAACACCATCCCCAGAATCAGCAGGGAATGAAAATGGGCATGATGGGTGGCATGAGTGGTATGGGGGACATGGATGGACAGAAAATGGATCAACGCATGAAAAAGATGCAGGAGCATATGCTGCAGATGCACGATCTTTCCGATAAAATTCTTGCCGAAAAAGATCCCATGCGCAAGCAGCAGTTGAAGGACCAGCAGTTAAAACTGATGAAGAAGCATCATATGCAGATGATGTCCAAGATGAAGAAAATGAATAAAATGCAAAATATGAACAAGATGCAAAATATGCCAATGAATAAATAAAGCGGGTTCTACTGCATTGCCTGACCCCGT
>JAJRWJ010000473.1 GCA_024276805.1 Gammaproteobacteria bacterium | reverse complement strand
GCGGGAGAACAGTTCGATTTCATCGTCTTCGATCTGGGTCATGTGCACCGCCATGAAGTTTGGCGTCAGCAGGCCGAGCTTTTCCAGTCTTTGCAGTGGCCGTTGTCCGTACTGCTCCAGGGCCAGCTCGATTTCATGTGCGGTTTCATGGACATGCATGTGTATCGGCAGTTCCAGTTCGTCGGCAATGATCCGGATGCGCTGCAGTGGCTGGTCGGAAACGGTGTACGGTGCATGTGGCGCAAAGGGCGTGCTGATCAGAGCTTCGTGGCGCAACTGATCATGCAGGGCCAAGCCTTTTTCGATGTATTGCTCGCTGTTTTCCGCCCAGACGGTGGGGAAATCGATCAGAATCAGGCCGACACTGGCGCGCATGCCATGCTGCAGCGCCTGCTGGGCGGTCACTTCCGGGAAAAAATACATGTCGTTGAAACAGGTGGTGCCGCCTCTGATCATTTCCGCGATAGCCAGATCGCTACCATCCCGGACGAATGCCTCACTCATCCATTGCTGCTCCAGCGGCCAGATATGATTGTTAAGCCATTCCATCAACGGCAGATCGTCGGCAATGCCGCGCATCAGGGTCATGGCGGTATGGGTATGGGCGTTGATCAGACCCGGCAGCAGCGCGTGCTGCGGCAGGTCGGTGACGGTTGTCGCCTGAAACTGGCTTTGCGCGGCGGCAGTGGGCAGCAGGTCGATGATGCGGCCATTGTCGATGGCCAGACTGTGCTGCTCGAAAACGGCTGCATCGGGTTGAACAGGAATGATCCAGCGGGCATTGACTAGTGTGTCGATATGCATGACAGGTTGTTTCGAATGTGTGATTTTGAGATTATATAACGATTTGCATGCAGGAATTCCAATTCACGCGGCGATGGCTCCAAACAGGAGGAGGACGGGATCAGATGACTAGCCAGGAAGATTCAAAGGTACAGGCCCTGCAATGGACCGACGCCGGCCTGCGCGTGCTGGATCAGCGGCGGCTGCCCGACGAGGTCGTTTTTGATCTCTGCAGCGATGCGCCAGGCGTTGCTGAAGCCATCAGAAGCATGCGTGTGCGCGGTGCGCCGGCCATCGGCATAGCCGCGGCCTTCGGCGTGGTGCTTTCGGTTCGTGAGCAGCGGCGGGAGCATCCGGATCGTTGGCTGGAGAAAGTGTCCGATGATATTGACCTGCTCCTCGAGTCACGGCCCACTGCGGTCAATCTGTTCTGGGCGCTGTGCCTGATGCAACAGGAAATGTATAAACATATCGAGGATCCACTAGCGCATCTTCTTGCTTTGGCCAGCAAGATTCACAGTGACGATGTGGCTGCAAATCGTAAAATGGGTGATCTGGGGGCGGCGCTTCTGGGGAATTGCAAAGGCGTGCTGACGCACTGCAATGCCGGTGCGCTGGCAACGGGCGGTTATGGCACCGCACTGGGAGTGATACGCAGCGCCTGGAAAAATGGTCTCGGCAATGTCTATGCCACGGAAACCAGACCCTGGCTGCAGGGCGCCAGGCTGACCGTCTGGGAACTGCAGCAGGACGGCATTGCCTCGACGCTGATTGCCGATTCCAGTGCCGCTTATCTGATGCAACAGGGTAGCATAGACTGGGTGATCGTCGGCGCCGATCGAATTGCCGTGAATGGCGATGTGGCCAATAAAATAGGCACCTATGCGCTGGCCGTGCTGGCCAGGCAACACGGAGTGAAACTGATGGTCGTGGCTCCGACCTCCACGATCGACTGGCAGATGCCCGACGGCAACGGGATAGAAATCGAGCAGCGGGATGCCGCAGAATTGCTTCCGGACTGTTACCGCAAGCCGGATTCACTGGTAAAGGCCTGGAATCCTGTCTTCGATGTGACCCCGGCGGAATTGATTTCGGCAATCGTTACGGAACGGGGAGTGGTCCTCGATCCGGCACAACAACAAGGTATCAGGAGTCTGCAGCAATGACCGATTTGGAACTGGATACAAAAAAAGGTGCCAACCCTCTGCTGGCAGTGCAGTGTCTGCTGCAGGGCCTGACCTGGCTGAAAAAGCCGGAATTGCGCAAATTCGTCGTCATTCCCATTCTCATCAATCTGGTTATTTACGTGACGTTCTTTTCCCTGGGGATGGTCTACCTGAGTGATCTGATCGAGAGCTTTATTCCCGGCTGGCTGTCCTGGCTGGAGTGGATTCTGTGGCCATTGCTGTTCCTGAGCTTTTTGATCGCCGGCTATTTTACCTTCACGTTGTTCGCCAACCTGATTGCCACGCCTTTCTATGGCAAGCTGGCGGAAAAAACCCTGTCCCTCAGTAAAGGCGTTGCGGTGACGCCTGCAGAGCAGGCCTGGAGCAAAATGATTTTATCGGAATTGCGCCGCCTGGGATACCTGGGAATCCGGGCCCTGCCTTTGCTGCTGCTGTTTGTCATTCCGGGCATCAACCTGCTGGCGCCCTTTTTGTGGGCGGTATTTAGCGCCTGGGGCATGGTGCTGGAATACATGGCCTACCCACTGGAAAATGAAGGGCTGCTGTTTCCTGAACAGCGGCAATGCCTGCGGCGCATCCGGCTAGGCGCCTTGAGCTTCGGCGGCATCGTGGTGGTCGGTCTGACCATACCGCTATTGAATATCCTGGTGCCGCCAGCGGCAGTGATTGCCGCGACGCTTTACACGGAAAAAATCAGGAAGGGCCGGTAGCAGCCTTCGAGAACCATGCCGGCGTCGGGATGGCATGTTTTTCCCAAGAGTAATTTTTTCTACTAGACTGGATTAGTGCCCGTCAAAAAATGACGGATTCTAATCCGGTACAAGGAAGTGCCGGCATAAACATCCCATGGATGGGTGTTTATAGATTCTAACTAGATTAGTATTGAAACTGACACTCTGATTGCGATTATGTTGATTATCATCAGAAATATCCCCCTGGATACGATTAACAGGGAAATTGCCGATCATTTTCAGGAAGCGCTCCCCAACGGTTTTTTTTCCCTGCTGCGAAAAAAGAACCATATCGTTAGCGTGGATATC
>JAJRWJ010000472.1 GCA_024276805.1 Gammaproteobacteria bacterium | reverse complement strand
GTGATCGCTTCGACATACTGCAAGACGAGCCGTTCCTTTGCATCGAAGAGATCGCTGTCCCGCCACTGAGCGAGAGCCTCGACCTTGTCCATGGAGCCGGTGCGTTTGGCCAGTACCGAGGAGTTGATGTCGATGCAGAACAGACACCAGTTGATCTGTGACACGCGCACGGTGATCAAAGACCGCAATACCGGGTCGATGGGACTGGAGCGCCGGTCCAGCACGCCATAGAGTATCGCTACGGCTGCGAACAGTTTTGGCACTCTGGCCCAGACCAGCGCAGGTTTGAGTACCTGCCCGTACTTTCTTTTCTGGTTCCAGAAAAAAGGGCGAAGATACCAGGGATAACGATTGACGGATTTTGTACTGATTCTCATGGTTTTGATTCCGGGTTGCTGTCGATGTGTGTGGAAGGGTATGCTCGGGCTACGATACTGAAATGGCTGTAGCTTGCGGGTAATCAGTAAAGATTATGCAAACGCCATCAATATGCAGGCTGGATAAGCGATAGCGCATCCGGCAAAGGACAGGCTAAAACGCTGGAAATGTTTGGATTGGGTATTTGCTGTGCTCGCCACGACCCAAATTTGATTCCGACTATGTCCCCTTCTGTCAGGAGGCCGATTCCCGAGCATTTTGCCGGATGCGTTTCACTTATCCGGCCTACGTTTTTTCAGGGTGTTGGTGCTTGTTTTCTCCATCCAGTCGAACAGCGATGAAGCGAGGATGTGTCAACCTATTATTTGACTATGCATGAGCCTCATTGCCGCAGTGTTGCCCTGATCGCAGCCGCTATTTCCTGGCTGAGTCTTGCCAGCAGCCGGCTTTGTGCGGCAACATAAGCTGAATAGTCCGCCCTGCCGGTATTTTCCCGAAGTACGGATTTTTTTGCAATTACCACTTTTTCCCGGCCGCGATAAATTACTGTCCAGTCTGCGTTCAATGATACACGGCCACCCAGTTTGCCATAAAATTCCCGAACATTGACCATCACCGGGAAGTCGACCGGCAATAATGTTGTCTCCTGGTATAAATAGACCTGATCCGTGGGCAGCAACAGAGAAATATTCTCAACCAGGACGCGCTGGATACCGTCCTGAAAATCGCCGCCCCAGCGGTTGAACTCATTCAGATTCAGCTGGTTTTCACCCGACAGTGTCACAATCTGCAAGTGATCCAGTGTATCGGGGATGGTGATCGGCCCCACTTTCACGACTATGTTGCGCTCCTCGCTGGTCGGCGCCGATGTCGCTGTATTTTGGTCTATGGTGTTCAATATATAGAATTTTGCCGAAGGGGAGCTGCCACAGCCGGCGATAGTCATGTTGAAAAACACGGCCAAAATAACAGCTGCAGGCCGTTTGTCCAGGTGTCTTTTTTTGTTGTTGTCCAGTCCGCCAGGCAAGCAGCGTGACGCATTGAAGGCAGAGAAAAGCCCCCTGCCCGTTGCCGGATGCGTTGTCAGTAATGCCGCAACGATCCCGCAAAAAATGTTCCATATGTTCACCATCAGTCGCCTTGTTTGCCTTTGAGTAAAGATTCCGGATGTCTTTCCAGATAGTCTGTCAGGTTTTTCATGGAGCGCGCCGCCCTGGACAGTTCCTGCAGTGTGTTTTGCAGATTCTGCCGCAGGGGGGAATCGGCTTTCAGGGTTTCTTCAATGGCCGCGAGGGTGTGTTTTGTCTGTATCAGGGTGTCGGACAATTCAGGCTCCAGCGTATGATTGAGCCTGCGGCTGAGGGCATTGACCTGGGTCAGCATGGCGTCGGCTTTTTTCCTAATGCTGGAGATATCTTTCTTCATAACCCCTAGTGTACCGGGCATGGTTGGGAACTCCGGGGGGTTGTTATGCCAGTCCATGGAGTAAGGGGGGGCGTCGGGGAAGAAATCGATTGCCACGAACAATTGACCGGTGAGAAGGTTCCCGGTCTGCAGTTGCGCCCTCAAACCCCGCGCAACAAAATAATTTGTTCGTTCCTGACGGGATTTATAGAGTTGCTCCGCTGAATCCACATTGCCCTTGAAGGCAATTCTCCCATAATCAATGGTAACCGTCACCGGGACGGATATTTTTTTCAATTGCGTATCGTAGATCAGTTTGATATCGGTGACCTCACCCAGCTGTATGCCTCTGAATTCCACCGGAGCACCCACGGTCAGGCCGCGCACCGATTCTGAAAATTCAAGTACGTATTGGTAGCCGATTTTGAAATCCTTTTTCAATGAATCCGCATGGTTTGCATATAATTTGAATTCACTGTTGTTCTCTGCCGCTTTGACATTCCTGTCCAGTTGGCGGGTTTCAAAGGCGATCCCGCCGATCAATATCGAGACCAGCGATTCGCTGTCCATCTTGATGCCGCCGGCACTCATGGAAAAATCGATGCCGCTGGCATTCCAGAATTTTGTGGTTTTATTCACCCACTGGTCGTACGGCGCACGGATAAATATACGCATTGTGACCGATTTGCCATCGTCATCGAGCTTGACATCTTCGACCTGGCCGACATTGAATTTTCGATAGTATACCGGCACGTCCCTTTCAATCGAACCCAGGTTACGGGTATGCAGAATGAAATGTTTACCCGGGATATTCCGGGTTACCACTGGAGGAATGTCCAGGCCTGTAAATTGGCGGGTTTTCCTGCCTTCCGTGCTGGGGTCGATACCGATATAGGCGCCTGACAAGAGTGTCTCCAGACCGGAGACACCGCTGACATTCACCCGTACCCTGACCACCCAGAAACGGGTCTGGTCGGTGAGATAGGGCTTGCTGTCTTTTGTCATTTCGGCAGTCACTTCGACATTGTTGGTGTCATGATTGACAGTGATGCTCCTGACCAGGCCGATTTCGACATTTTTGTATTTTATTTTGGTTTTGCCGGCTTCCAGTCCGGCGGCCGTCTTGAAGGTAATGGTAATTGTCGGCCCCGTTTTTGACCAGGCCTTGTAGCCAACCCAGGCGCCAATCAATACAGCCACCAGCGGCACCAGCCAGACGATGGAAAATTTCGACCGTGGCTGAATATCGCTTTCCGGCAAATTTTCCAACAGTTCATCCTGTGACGGATTCATCCATTTTCTCCAGATTGTCCCAGATCAACCGGGGATCGAATGCCATCGCAGCCAGCATGGTCAAAACCACGACGGCGCCAAATGCGACTGCGCCTATACCGACCTCGATGACCATCAGTCCCTGGATCTGTATCAACGCAGCCATCAGTGTGTCGACATAGATATCCACCATTGACCAGCGGCCAATAGTCTCGGTAAAACGATACAGGCGGGTTCTGTCCCGCGGCCGCCATTGTGACTTGAAATGTACAGTAAAAAGAAGCAGC
>JAJRWJ010000471.1 GCA_024276805.1 Gammaproteobacteria bacterium | reverse complement strand
CACAGTCTGGATGTTTCGGGATCTTCAGACCAGCCTTCCGGACAATGTCGGAAGCATCGACCGCGTCGATGTACTTTTTTGTCCGGCATTGGGCAATGTACGGCTGTCAACATCCAGCATGATTTGGTGGAACTAATCCGGCACATGGATGTGCCGGTATAATCGATGGCCACAAGCCATTGATTAAGAATAAAACAGCCAATCACATTGGCTGTTTATAGACTCCAACTAATTATAGAACCGTTGTTGATTGTTTGTCGGAATTATTGAAAACAATGGCAAAAAATTTTTCTTGATAAAGGATGAGGGGAATCTGTTTAACGTGAAGGGTTGTAGCCACTGCACAACATTTCCGATTGCAGCCATGGATTAAGGCTTTCAGTTTGGATGTGCGCCTGGCAAACAGGAGACAATCTTATATTGGGTTGTCTGAATGGATTTTGGGAAATTTTTTCCAGCGGCTGTCGGTCGAGTGGAAATTGCGACTGGAAGCTGTTTTTACATTGCAATTCCATGCTGAATTCGATGATAATGGCATGTTTGTAAACACGAAATTACTCGACAATCCTGGCAGTGAAGCGGCCTGGGATGTGTATGTGGGTCGGGGGCAAAGAGTTTTGGAAAAAGTGATGAAAACAATCCAGTTCAAAAGGTATTTCAATGTACGCCATCCGTGGCATGACACTATCAGCGCCGGCGCCTCTGTTGCTCTGTTGCAGTCAGACAGTATCGGGAGAGGCTGAATATGGCCAGGACAACCCGGCATATCCAGTTGATGGATACCACCCTCCGGGATGGGGAGCAGACGCAGGGGGTTTCTTTTTCTCCGGCGGAGAAGGTCAACATCGCCAAAGCCCTGCTGCAGTCGCTGCGCGTGGATCGTATCGAAGTGGCTTCCGCCTGCGTCTCCGAAGGGGAAAAGGAAGCCGTTACCAGTATCAATGCCTGGGCCCGCCAGGAAGGCTTCGACGGCTGTGTCGAAGTACTGGGCTTTGTCGATCACACCCGCAGCGTCGACTGGGTGGTCGAGGCGGGCGGGCGGGTCATCAATCTGCTTACCAAGGGCAGTGAAAAGCATTGCCGCGAACAATTGCGCAAGACGCTGCAGCAGCATGTCCAGGGCATACTGCAAACAGTCGAATATGCCCGCGAACAAGGGCTCGCGGTGAATGTCTATCTGGAAGACTGGTCCAATGGCTATCAGGACAGTCGCGATTATGTTTATGCATTGATGGACAGCCTTCGACACAGCGGCATCCGGCATTTCATGCTGCCTGACACGCTGGGTGTGATGTCTCCGGAGGAGGTTTTCGACAGTTTTGGCGACATGTGCAGCCGTTATCCGGAACTGCAGTTCGATTTTCATCCACATAACGATTATGGCCTGGCCACCGCCAATGTCATGGCGGCGGTGCGGGCCGGCGCCAGCGCTGTGCATTGCACGGTCAATTGCCTCGGCGAACGGGCCGGCAACGCCTCGCTGGCGGAAGTGGCCGTGGTTCTGCGCGACAAAATGGCCATGGATCTGGCCATCGATGAAAGCCATATCGTGCGTATCAGCAGCATGGTGGAGAATTTTTCCGGCAAATGGGTTGCCGCCAATGCGCCGATCATCGGCGCCGATGTTTTCACCCAGACTGCCGGGATCCATGCCGATGGCGATCAGAAAGGCGGTCTGTACGAGAGCAGACTGGGACCGGCGCGGTTTTCCCGGACGCGCAGCTATGCACTGGGCAAAATGAGCGGCAAGGCATCGCTGCGCAAGAACCTGGAACTGCTGGGCCTCAATCTCTCCGATCAGGATCAGAAAAAAGTGCTGGCGCGGATCGTCAAACTGGGCGATTCCAAGCAGACCATAACCGTCGACGATCTGCCCTTCATCATAGCCGATGTGCTGGAGGGCAAGAGTTACCAGCATATCAAGCTGCTCAACTGCTCCATCACCAGTGGTCTGGATCTGCACTCCACGGTCAGCATCCGGGTCGATGTGCAGGGCAAAAAACATGTCGCATCAGGATTTGGCAATGGTGGCTTCGATGCCTTCATCGACGCAGTCAACAGGGTGATGCAGGAATACGAATACCGTTTGCCGAAACTGGCAAATTATGAGGTCCGGATACCCAAGGGAGGGCACACCGATGCCCTGACCGAGTGTGTGATCAGTTGGGAATGCGGCGAGGATATCCGGAAAACCCGCGGCGTACATGCCAATCAGGTCTTTGCGGCAGTTCTGGCGGTACTGAAAATCATCAATATCCAGTTGCACGAACGGCAGGAAGTTCCTGGCTGATTATGCCGGGGCGGTTGCGGCTGGGTGGATTGGCTATGCTATTTTCGGTCCTGCCTGGGCCACCTCGGGCGAGACCATGTCGGTATACCTGGCAAAATTGTCATGAAATGCCCTGGCCAGTTTATGCGCCGCCTCCCGATAGGCGTCCTTGTCCTGCCAGGTATTGACCGGCTGCAGGATATCTGCCGGAATGGCGGGGCAGGATTCGGGGATGGCCAGTCCGAAGATAGGGTCGTCGTGCATGGCTATGGTGTCCAGTTCGCCACACAGGGCGGCGTTCAACATGGCCCGGGTGTGTGCGATGTCGATGCGTTTGCCGGAGCCGTAAGCGCCCCCTGTCCAGCCGGTATTGATCAGCCAGCAGTGTACATGGTCATGACGGATCCGATCACCCAGCAGTTTTGCATAGGCAGCAGGATGCAGGGCCATGAAGGGTTCTCCGAAACAGGCGCTGAAGGTCGGTGTCGGTTTGGTAATGCCCTTCTCGGTGCCGGCCACCTTCGCGGTGTAGCCGGAAATGAAATGGTACATTGCCTGCCCGGTGGTCAGTCTGGCGATCGGCGGCAACACGCCGAAGGCATCCGCCGTGAGCATGATGATATGGGTCGGATGGCCGCCCATGCCTGGATAGACGGCATTGGCGATGTGCGTGATTGGGTAGGCGGCACGGGTGTTTTCGGTATAGTGATCGTCATCCAGGTCGATGCGCCGGGTTTCGATATCCATCTGCACGTTTTCCAGTATCGTGCCAAAACGTCGGGTAGTTGCATGGATTTCCGGTTCTTTTTCCCGTGACAAGCGGATGACCTTGGCGTAGCAGCCGCCTTCAATATTGAAAATTCCGTTGTCGTCCCAGCCGGTTTCGTCGTCACCGATCAGCCGCCTTTCCGGATCCGCGGAGAGCGTCGTTTTACCGGTGCCGGACAGGCCGAAAAAGATCGCCACATCATTGTTGACGCCCATGTTGGCGGAAGCATGCATGGACATGACGCCCTGTTGTGGCAACAGGTAGTTCATGACCGTGAAGATGGCTTTCTTGATTTCGCCGGCATAACTGGTGCCGCCGATCAACACCATGCGTTTGCCAAAATGAATGAGTATAAAGGCTTCCGATCGTGTTCCATCGATGCTTGGACGGGCATGATAATTGGGTGCATGCAACACCGTGAAACGTGGTTCGTCGACTTCGATATTGCGTCCGAAGTCGACCGGGCGCAAAAACAGGTTGCGTGCAAACAGACTGTGCCAGGCAGTCTGGGTGATAATTCTGATGGGCATCTCGTATTGTGGGTCGGCGCCGGCTATGCAGTCCTGGACGAACACTTCCTGTCCTTCCAGGTATGTGCAGACCTGCCGGTACAGGGCATTGAATTTTTCTTCGGAAATGGCCTGATTGACAGTACCCCAGTTGATTTTGTCCCGACTGCCAGGTTCGTCGACGATAAATTTGTCATTGGCCGCACGCCCTGTATAGACGCCGGTTTTGACCACCAGCGCGCCCATATGCGCAAGGTGGGCTTCACGGCGGCGTATGGCCATTTCCACCAAGGCCGGCGATGACAGATTCCAGTGTATGGATTCCAGGTTGCGGAGACCCTGACCCTGTAGAATTCTCTTGAGATCGTTTGTACTCATGATTGCTGTTTGAAAGAGTAAATGCTGTGCCATCGATGCTTGAATAATTGCTTCCATTCTACAATAACTGCAGTGCAAAAGCAGTTGGAAAACGGAATCTCCGACAGGGCTGGGGCATATAAATCACTGTGAGAATAGTATCTTAAAGGTGCTACTAGGTTCTACGCTCGAATCAGGATTCGCCGCTTTTGTTCATGCTGATGAGCGCTTATAACCGTAGCCCGGATGCAGCCTCAGCGGAATCCGGGAAAAGTCGCTACCCGGCCACGGTAATCTGGTAGCTCTCCTGATGGATTGGCATATCCTTTTTGCTCTTATTATGCGCTCGCCCTGGGATCTCCGGGTAATTGGGTAATAGGGATAAACATGGTAATCTTGCCATTGCCAGCAGCATGTAATGCCTGGCGGCGGCATTCAATCGACGATTCAATAAACAAGGCAAGATAAAAACATGAACAAACAGCTGTCAGTTCCACCGGGTCCCGATGGGCATCCCTGGTTTGGTTGCCTGGGGGAGATGCGCAACAACCCGATGCGGTTTTTTACCTCGGTGGCGATGCAATACGGCGGCATTGCGCGCATTCGCTTCGGCCGCGGCAACTACAGCTATCTGGTCTCCGACCCGGAGCTGATCCGTGAATTGCTGATCACCAACCGCGGTAAATACAGGAAAAACACCCGCTACAAGAATTTGCGCCGGGTATTGGGTGAGGGGTTGCTGCTCAGTGAAGGGGATGCCTGGCGGCGCCAGCGCAAAATCGTCCAGCCGGCATTCCGTCAGCAGGAGCTGTTGTTT
>JAJRWJ010000470.1 GCA_024276805.1 Gammaproteobacteria bacterium | reverse complement strand
TTATCCTCGCGCTTGCCCTGCAGACCATCGGCGATGCCCGCCAGTATGCCGCTGCCAATCGCCGCCAGCGTGGAAGCCGTCGTTTTGGCGCCGCTCAAGGCCGCATCCTTTCCCAGCTGAGGCAATTTCTGCAGGGCCTGCAGGCCGTTCAAAACCTGCTCTCCAACGGCACTGCCGGTTTGCCGGGCATGGGCAATCAGGTCCTGGGCGGTATTGACCACCACTGCATTGCCATTTTTGGCGATCTCCTGCATGGTTTCCACAAACAGCTCTTCCAGACTCTTCAGGTTCTCGGTCGCCTGCCTGAGGTCCTCGTGGGAGAACTCATCGACACGCGAGGCCGCCTCTTCAATGGCCAGCTTGGAAGCCTCGGCAGCCTTTGCCAGCGCATCATCCAGCGCATTTGCCGATTCCTGCAGTATCTCTTTGGCGCGTACCTGATTACCGATACCTTCACTGATCCCCTTGCCCACCGCCTGCGCGACATTGCTGATGTTTTCCAGGTCCAGTTCCCGTTCGGTCAGGGCCTTCAGGGTTATATCGTGAATCTGTCCGTAGATATCTTCTCCGGAGGCAACGGCGTTTTTTGCGGCCTGCCGGGCATTGTCGGTAGTATTACTCATGATCGATCACTCCTGAAATTGTTAGGATCAACGGTGAAATTTGTTTACTCTTCGGCCAAACGCTCAATCGTATTTGATATATTTGAAGCGCGGATCGTCCGGCGTCCCGGTCAATGCCCCCCCTTCCCTGCCCGGCTGCCACTGAATGACTTCCTCGATCTTGTGCGCCAGTTCAAAATCTTTGTTGGTAATCCCCTTGGCGGCATGATTCACCAGTTTTACGATGACGAACGCATAGGAAACGGTCAAATCGGGATGGTGAAAGGCCGCTTCGGCCAAATGCCCGACGGTATTGACCACCATCAGCGTCGATTTCCAGCCGCTGGTTTTGTATTTGCGGCGAATCCAGCCCTTTTCCAGATACCAGTGCGGTAATTCCGCCTTTAGACGCTCCTCCACTTCGGCATCGCTATAAGTTTCTTCATGTTGCTTCTCTCTCCAGCCCATCATCGTCACCTCTCAGTAAACCCTAAAAAGCTGCTGTGCACAGATATTCAGCTGCTAAGAGCGATTATATACATTTCCTGCATACAGCACCTAATATACTCTTTACTCCAGGGCGAGCGCATATAAATCTCTGAGAGAATAGCGCCTTACTGCCCTCTGGGAGAAGGCTGGGGTGACGATAGGAACCCCAACAAAACCACCCGGTTGGTAAGAATTGAGAGGGGCTCTGAATACTTACGCTACATTGGCATCAGGATTTGCCGCTTTGTTCATGCCCATGTGTGCACATGACAGTAACCCGATGCCGCCTCAGCGGAATCCGGAACAAGCCGCCACAACCTGGATCCGCTAATCTGCCGTGGCAGTCCTCCAGGAGGATTACCATATCCTTTTGGTTTTTCATGATTTTACAGGCGCTCTCCCAGCTGTATACTCTCTGCAGATCATTTTTCCAGTGGGGGCAGAGGAGTGCTTGCGTCGTCGGCTTCCAGCACCTCCACACCCTTCAGTTTTCTGGCCATGGCATTGGTTCTGGTGGTCTGCAGTTTTTCCAGCGATGTCGATGCGGTATTCAGGTGCTTGTGTACCAGATCCAGCTGCTCGGAGTATTTTCCGAATTCTGTCTTCACTTCGGCCAGCACTTTCCAGACCTCGCTGCTGCGCTTCTGCACGGCCAGTGTGCGAAAACCCATGTGCAGACTGCTCAACAGCGCGGACAGAGTGGTCGGACCGGTTATGGTGATCCGATACTGCCGCTGCAATTTGGCGAAAACCTGCGGATGCCGCAACACTTCGGCATAGAGGCTTTCCACTGGCAGAAACATGATGGCAAAATCGGTGGTATGGGGCGGATCGATATACTTGCTGCTGATATCCTTGGCAAAACTCTCCACGGTCTTGAGCAGCTGTTTCTCGGCCATTTCTATTTTTACCGGGCTGCCTTCCTCCACGGCCTGCAGCAGCGTCTGATGGCTTTCCATGGGGAATTTGGAATCGATGGGCAGCCACACGGTTTTGTCATCGGCCTTGCCCGGCAATTTCACCGCAAACTCGACGTTTGCCTGACTGCCTTTTTTGGTCGCGACATTGACTGCGTACTGCTCGGGGGAAAGAATCTGCTCCAGGATATTGCCCAGCTGATATTCACCTAAAATTCCACGGGTCTTGACGTTGGACAGGACTTTCTTCAGATCGCCGACGCCGACCGCAAGATTCTGCATTTCCCCAAGACCTTTGTGCACCTGTTCGAGACGTTCACTGACCTGCTTGAAGGATTCTCCCAGACGTTTTTCCAGCGTGTCATGCAGCTTCTCGTCGACAGTCCTGCGCATTTCCGTCAACTGCCGGGTATTGTCCTCGCGAATATTTTGCAGCTGCTTCTCAATCGCCGCACTGATTTCCTGAATGCCGGCTTTGGCCTGCCGATTGCTTTCCAGCTGCTGCTTCTGCAGATCGGCAAACCTGAGCCGCAGCTGCTCATTGAAGTCCTTGATGCCTCCGGAAAAACTGTCTGCGACTGCCTTCAACCCTTCGTTCAGTTCCCTGCGATTGTCCTTGCCATCCAGTTTGATGCGTTCCGCAAATTCATCCAGTTTTTTTCCGGTCTTGTCGACAAACTGATCCTGCCTGCTGTTCATGGCCTCGCTGGAAGCCTGAAAGGAAGCCAGGACACTTTGCCTGAACTCATTGCCTTGCTGCAGCAGCTTTTCCGACAGCTGTTGCAGCTCTTCCCGGAATCTCGCAAGCTGTCTGTTCTGCATGTTGTCATTCTCGGCAAGCCTGTGCAACAGGGTGTCCTGAAAACTCTTGAACATCTGCTGTGATTCGTGGCGATTTTCCGCACTGATTTCCCGTAGTTCCTTCCTGGCCTGGGAAAAACCTTCCTTCAACAATTCAGTATTGGCTTGCAGCACGAGCAGCAGTCGCTGCAGATCATCCGGGGAAGTGGCCTGTTGCAGGGCATGTATTTTCTTCCACAGAAACAGCAACAACAAAAAAATCATCAGCAACAACAGGCCGGAGGCTGCTGCTGCCAGCAGCAAGGGTTGTGTCATCGAGTCATCCATCGTTCAAAAACAAAAATGATTACGGCATTACAGTGGGACATCCGGCTGCGTCTGGCTGTATTACACAAGCGGCACTGCTTCGGCAATACAGCATGAGCGGCCAATCCGTCCGGTTTCCCGATAAAAAATAATCCAACAACATGAATAAGGTAATATACTCTTCGCATGTGAATATTCAGCATTTCAGAGGTTCATTGTTTGTCGAGGGCAAGGCGAAAAAGGGGCTGCCGGGGTGATCATGTCATGTGCGGAGAGTATATTATAATTGCGGTGTGTTCCGCGGGCCTCATGGGGTGTGCATCATGCCAAAAAATGCCGCCATCGGAATCCGCGCCAACTTGTTCCGCAGGCAGGTGGGGCATTCCCTGATCGAATGCGTACAAAAACAATAACCAACCGATACGGATAGACCCAATGTTAATGCATGCCAGAGTAAGAAACATCGAGTATATTCACCCGGAACTCGCCATTTTCCAGATTGCGCCCGACGGTTGGCGGTTGTCGCCCTTCAAATCCGGTCAATACGTTGTCCTGGCGCTGCCCGGTGAAGCGCCGCGCTGTATCGGCTCGATACCGGAAGAGCCACCCGTAGAGCCGGGAAAAATGATCAAGAGAGCCTATTCGATCGCTTCCGCGGGTAGTAATACCGCCTATCTGGAATTCTATATCAACCTGGTGCCATCGGGCGCATTGACTCCCAGACTGTTTGCCCTGCAACCGGGCGATAGTGTTTATCTCGGCTCGAAAATCACCGGCATGTTTACCATCGATGAAGTACCGGTGGAAAGAAATCTGCTGTTTATCGCTACCGGCACCGGACTCGCGCCCTATATGAGCATGATCCGCACCCACCTGCTCGCCAATCCGGAGCGCCGGCTCTGTATCCTGCATGGCGCCCGGCATTCCTGGGAACTGGGGTACAGAGCGCAGCTGATGCATTTGCAAAGTTTCGTGGAAAATTTTTCCTACCATACGATCATCAGCCGGCCGAAGGAAGAACCGGAACCCTGGCCTGGTGCGCACGGCCATGTCGACGACCTGATCGACCAGGGTCTGGTGACACAATCCTGGGGAAAACCCTATTCTCCCGACGATACATCGATCTTTCTGTGTGGCAATCCGGCAATGATCGACGACATGATGCAGCGCTTCAGCAATGAGGGATTCACGCCGCACGCCAAGAATACCCCCGGCAATCTGCATGTGGAGAAATACTGGTAGGCAATTTCAGCCGATCTGCCCTGCTTCCCCTCCTGCCTGTCTGCCGGCGACTGAATAGCCGGCCCGGAAACCGGGGTCTTGAATCCCCTATAGCGTTCGATCAGTCATCATTGTCGCTGTATTGGTCTTCCAGCAGCTTGGCTTGCGCTGCCGCCAGCCTGGCAATGGGAATGCGCGGCGCCGAACAGGACACATAGTCCAGTTTGATGTGATGACAGAAACGGATCGACTGAGGGTGCCCTCCCTGTTAACCACAAATGCCGATTTTGATATCCGGCCGTGTTTCCCGCCCCAGCTTTGTGGTTATTTTCATCAACTGGCCAACACCTTTCACGTCCAGCACCTCAAAAGGGTTGTCCTGCAGCAGGCCGGTTTCGTTGTACAGTGGTAGAAACTTGTTTTCCGCATCCTCCCGGGAGAAGGAGAAAGTCGCCTGGGTCAGATCGTTGGTGCCAAAGGAAAAGAACTGCGCGGTTTTGGCCAGCTTGCCTGCCCGTGTGCAGGCCCTGACCGTTTCGATCATGGTGCCAAACTTGAAATCCAGTTTCACATCATACTCCTTTTCTATGTCCTGCTGAATAGCGTCGACATATTCCCGAACCTGGTTCAGTTCCATTGCCGTAATCACCTGCGGCACCATGATTTCGGGAGCGACCGCGACGCCCTGTTTGATGCAGATTGCCGCTGCCTCCAGAATCGAACGGATCTGCATCCGGTAGATTTCCGGATAGGACATACCCAGCCGCACACCACGATGACCCAGCATCGGATTGACTTCGTACAGATCCCGGACTTTTTTCAGCATCAACTCCTTTTTGCTGATGGCGATATTGATCAGATCTTCATCGAGCAGGTTGAAGGGCTCTGGCAGTGGCTGCGACGAACCCAGCGTGCTCAACGTGACACGCTGGCCCTTGATCATGGTTTCATACTGGCGCAGAGCATGCAGTTCGTCGAGCAGCTGCTGTTCACTGGGCAGAAATTCATGCATCGGCGGATCCAGCAGTCGCACCGTGACCGGGTACGGAGCCATGGCCTCGAACAGCTGCTGAAAGTCTTCCCGTTGTATGGGCAGCAATTGTTGCAGCGCCGCATCACGATCCTCCAGACTGTCGGCAATGATCATGTCCACGACGATCGGCAGGCGCTCCGTGGCATTGAACATGCGTTCGGTACGGCACAGGCCGATGCCTTTGGCGCCATAGCTGGCGGCGGTCCTGGCCCGCTCCGGCGTGTCGACATTGGCATGGACCCGCAGTTCGGCAATCTTATCGGCCCAGGACAACAACGTTTTCAACTGCTCGGAAAAGGTCGGTTGAATGGTCGGAATCTCTCCCAGATAGATCAGTCCGGTGCTGCCGTCGATGGTGATGGTGTCACCTTCGCTGATCATCACGTCACTGACAAAGGCATGCCGCGAACCGACATCCACCTTGATATCCTCGGCGCCAGCAACACAGGCCTTGCCCATGCCGCGCGCGACCACAGCGGCATGTGAAGTTTTGCCGCCGCGGCTGGTCAGGATACCCTGCGCGGCAAAAAACCCGTGAATATCTTCCGGCTTGGTCTCTTCCCGCAACAGGATGACATTGACCCCGGTGCGACCCAGACGCTCGGCCGAATCCGCATCGAAAACACACTTGCCGCAAGCCGCGCCGGGAGAAGCCGGCAAACCCCGCGCCAAGGGCTTTATCTTGCTGTCCGGATCCAGCTGGGGATGCAGCAACTGCTCCAGCAATTCCGGATCAATGCGCAGCAGCGCCCTTTGCCTGTCGAATATGCCTTCCTCTTCCATTTCCACGGAAGTCCTGACCATCGCCGTGGCATTCATCTTGCCATTGCGCGTCTGCAGGCAATAGAGGACGCCTTTCTCTATCGTGTATTCATAATCCTGGACCTCCTTGTAATGCGCCTCCAGCTTGTTGCGCAATTCCACCAGCTGTCGGTACATCTCCGGCATTTCCTGTTGCATCGCACTGACCGGCTTGGGCGTGCGGATGCCGGCGACGACATCCTCCCCCTGGGCATTGACCAGGTATTCGCCATACATTTCATTGGCGCCGGTGCCGGGATTCCGGGTAAAACCGACGCCGGTGGCGCAGTCGTTGCCCATGTTGCCGAACACCATGGTCACGACATTCACCGCCGTGCCATTGGCCATGTCGGGAGTGATATGAAATTCCCGGCGGTAGTCCACAGCGCGTTTGCCCATCCAGGAATTGAATACCGCCTTGATGGCAATCTCCAGCTGCTCATAGACATCTTCCGGAAAGGGTCGCCCGGTTTCTTCATGCACCACCTGCAAAAAAAGTTCACTGATTTCCTTGAGATGATCAGCGTCCAGACCGACATCGGCCTTGACCCCGGTCTGTTTTTTGATTGCCTCGAAATGCGCATCGAATTTTTCGTCGGGTATGTCCAGGGCAACCTTGCCAAACAGCTGGATAAAGCGCCGGTAGGCATCATAGGCGAAACGTGGATCATTGGTTTGTTTGATCAGCCCCCCCAGGGTGTCCTTGTTCAGGCCCAGATTCAGTATGGTATCCATCATCCCCGGCATGGAAATCGCCGAACCGGAACGCACCGAAACCAGCAGCGGGTTGTCGCTGCCGCCAAAGGTTTTGCCGGTAGCCTCCTGCACTTGCTGTATCTGCTCTTTGACTGTTGCCATCAATCCCTCGGGAAGCTGGTGTTTCTCCAGGTAATCCAGGCAGGCCCTGGTGGTGATCACGAAACCAGGCGGCACATTCAATCCGATCTGGGTCATTTCACAGAGATTGGCGCCTTTGCCGCCCAGCAGCTTTTTGTTCTGTCCATCGCCCTCTTGGAATGCGTATACGTATTGTTCAGTCATGATCCGTTTCTTCAATGAGTATTGATTAAGCATACAATTATAAGGGCATTCACTGATCGATACAGGATTTTTTGCCTGCTGTTTTCAGCAGGCGTTTTTTTCCATAAACAGCTTATAACTACGCCATAACGACGACATTCAACAGGCTGTGAGGAAGCAGATGCAAGATCTTTTCAACTATGCGGATGAACTGGGTCCGGGATGAAAACGGCCGAGCAGTCGGTCAGCCGCGCGAACTGGGCGGCAGAGCACTGTATGAAATCGGCGCCGCAGAGAACCTGGGGGTGGTGGTGCAGACCGGCGACGGCTCCACCTTTGGCATGGGCCTTTCCGCGACCTCAGCGGCCCGGGTTGTCAATTTTTGTCGAGGGCAAGGCGAAACAGCGCCGCTGCAGTCATTCTACAGCAAGGTTTTTCAGTGCGTACATCGGTAAATAAGGATCATATTATGCCGCGAACCGACTGGCAGAGATCCTAAAATAAGGGTTGTCTGAACAGATCTTGCGCCAGTACTGCTTATGGCTTGTTCGATGGCCATACAGTTATTTCGTCCCCTTGCCCCGCCAGCATTCAATCAGCCCTGCAAAGCTGATATAGTTTCAGGCTATTCATCGGTGCTTAGCAAACGGTAAAATCAATGCTCGAATCCATACCATCGCTGCTGCTGCAATTTCTCATGACGGTGGTGTTTTCCTTTATCGTCGGCCTGGAATTTCACAATTACCTGCGAAACAATCAATACCAGTTCGGCTTCGGCAGTATTCGCACCTTTGTCCTGCTGGGGCTGCTGGGATTTATCCTGTTTCAGCTCAATCCCGATGGCCGGCTTTTTGTCATGGGCATCGGTTTTCTCAGCATCATGCTGGCGATTTTCTACTGGCGACAAACCGCTGAAAAAATATTCACCCTGCTGGAAATCATCCTGGCGCTGCTGGTGTTTCTGATCGGCCCGGTAGCGATATCTTTCCCCATCTGGTTTCTGGTGCTGTTTGCCGTCTTGCTGGTTCTGATGCTGGGTGAAAAACCCCTGATCCACCAGTTTTCAAGGTCACTGGCCAACAATGAAATCGTCACACTGTCGAAATTTCTGGTCATCTCCGGGGTCATTCTGCCGCTGCTGCCGGACAAACAGATTGCCGACATGCTGCCGGTGACCTATTTCAAGGTGTGGCTGGCGGTCATCATCGTCTCCGGTTTTTCCTATCTGAGCTACCTGGCGCAGACCTACCTGTTCAAAACGCGGGGGTTGCTGCTCACCGGACTGCTCGGGGGGCTTTACTCCAGCACCGCGATCACGGTGGTCATCAGCCGCCGCGCACACCACCTGAAAGACGACTGGAGCAATGTCTCATCAGCCCTGATCATGGCCACGGCAATGATGTATCTACGGCTGCTGGTGATCATCTTTCTGCTGGACAGTTCCGCCGGAATAAGCCTGCTGAAGCCTTTTTCCGTCCTGATCCTGCTTTCCAGCATCGCCGTGGCCGCCATACACTATTTTGCCGACGGCGTTATCCACAAGCAACCCGCCAATGTATCCCAGCATCCTCTGGAACTGCCCACGGCGCTGTTGTTTGCTTCCATGTTTGTATTGTTCACTTTCATCACCCAGTACGTCACCAGTCATTATGGCGACCATGGGTTGAATTTTCTTTCCATCGTGTCGGCTTCACCGATATCGACCCGTTCATTCTTTCCCTGCTGTCGGGAAAATTTGCTGTCCCGGAGACGGCCGTTGTCTCATCGGTGATCATCGCCAGCGGCAGCAACAATCTGTTAAAGGCCGCCTATGCGGCCATCCTGGCCCGCAACCGTTCAGTCCTGACAGCCGTACTATGGCTGCTGCTGTTAGCCGTTGTCTCATTCGTCTATGTGTTTTTACCTTGAAGCAGCACAATTGGAGTTACATGTGCAATGGCAAAATTGATTCGGCCACTATGGCCGGACAGCGCCATCCACAGCGGCCACTATGGCCGGATAAATCACCCGGGCCAAGCCCAAAAAACCATTAATTGTCCAGCAACTGAAGCACCAGAATGGCAGTCATTTTCCAACACCCGCCATTCCTCCATCAATAATACGCATTATTAATCAATTACTTTCAATGCAGGCTTTG
>JAJRWJ010000061.1 GCA_024276805.1 Gammaproteobacteria bacterium | reverse complement strand
ATCGAGGTTTCAGCAGGCACGGGGATAAGGCCAGACACCAGTCGCCGCAAGGAGGAGCTGGAACTCTACTCTCTCGACACCTTGAGAATGGTTGGTACATTATCGATGAATTCAGGTTTGTGGGGGTTGGTCAAGGCCAGCGATGGCACAATCCACCGGGTCAGGGTGGGTAATCATATGGGTAAAAATTACGGAAAGATTATTCGTATCGTGCAGGACAAGATTGAATTGATGGAGATTGTTCCGGATCAACAGGGAACATGGAAAGAACAGCAGGCAGCATTGGCTTTGACAGAGTGATTTTGAGGATTGAACGATGAAAAGTGAACAAAGCGGTTTTTTGTTAAATATCCAGGGACAATCTTTTTTGTTTCGGATTGGCATGGGCTTGATATTGATAATGCTACAGGTCAGCCCGGTCAAAGCTGATGAGTTGACATTGCAGGCGCTGGATTTTGCGGCCTTGTCCGGAGACAAGTTGCAGTTGCAGTTGAAAATGAGTGGACCGGCCATAGCGCCAAAGGTATTTCAGACCGACAAGCCGGCAAGAATTGCCCTGGATTTTCCGGGTGTGAAAAGCGCCTTGAAGAAAAAAATGCATCCCGTCAACGTGGGCGTTGCAAGAAGCGTCTACACTGTCGAAGCATCCGGAAGACTGCGGGTGATCATCAATCTGCTGGAATCGGTACCCTATGAAACCAGGGTCGAAGGCAACAATGTCTATGTTACGCTGAAGGGGGCAAAAAATGCCAGTCTGGAAAGTGTCAAGGATACCGTTTCTGCCAGCGAAGAGAGTAAATCACCCGGCAGGGTATCCAGCATCGCGAAATTGTTACCGCGTCAGACCATCAAAGCGTTGGATTTTCGACGTGGTCCCAATGGCGAAGGACGCATACTGGTATCCTTGACCAATCCCAATACCGTTGTCGACGCCAAAGAGAAAGGCGGTAAAGTCATTCTGAATTTTCTCAATACGACATTGCCAAAATCGCTGGCGAAGCGCATCGATGTGGCGGATTATGCGACACCGGTACGCGTGATTGATATCGCCAAGGTGGGTTCCAAGATCAGAATGGTGATCACTCCCCGGGATGGCAACTATGAATATTCGTCATTTCAGGCCGAAGGCCTGCTGACCGTCGAATTCCGGCCGCTGACAGCCGCGGAAAAAGAGCAGCTGACCCGGCAGAAATTTCCTTTCACCGGCGAAAAATTGTCCTTGAATTTTCAGGATATCGAAGTACGTTCGGTCCTGCAGATTCTGGCCGATTTTACCGATATCAATATCATCGCCTCGGATTCAGTTGGCGGCACCGTGACCTTGCGTCTGAATGATGTGCCCTGGGATCAGGCGCTGGCGTTGATCCTGAAGTCCAAAGGCCTGGCCAAGCGGCAGACCGGTAACGTGATTCTGGTGGCGCCGACCAATGAGATCAACAAGATCGAAAAGGATGAACTGGAAGCGCAAAAGGTGGTCAGGCAGCTGGAACGCCTGAAAACAGAATATATACAGATCAATTATGCCAAGGCCGAGAATTTCCGCAGCCTGCTGCTGGGCATATCCACGGGAGGGAACGATGGTTGTTCCATCGGTTCCAACAGAAAAACCGGCTCTTCTTTGTCGCGGACCCTGGGAAGCAGCGGGGCATTGTCTGGCGCGTCGGCCTCTGCATCGGGAACCACCGGCCGGACCGATGACCAATTCGCGCTGTTGTCCAATCGCGGCACCGCCATCGTCGATGCCAGGACCAATACCCTGATCGTCCGGGATACCGTGGATCATCTGAAGCAGATCCGGGACATGATCCACCTGCTGGACAAGCCGGTACGCCAGGTATTGATCGAATCAAGGATTGTCATTGCCTCGGACACCTTTTCCAAGGAGTTGGGGGTCGAGTTTGGTCTACGCAACAAAAACAATCCGGATCTGGCTGTTGCCACCAGAGACCAGTCGGTAGGCGGGTTGCTGGGGGAAGGGTTGGTGGATCTGGCGCAGGCGACACCGCACGGGCAATTGACCATGACCCTGCTGCGTATCGGCGACTATTTGCTGAATCTGAAGATCACCGCTTCCCAGGATGAAGGCAAGGTGGAGCTGTTGTCCAATCCCAGGCTGTTGACTTCGGACCGTTGCCAGGCATCGATCAAGCAGGGACAGGAAATCCCCTTCGAGACGGTCAGCCAAAATGGCACCAATACGCAGCTGATCGAGGCGGTGCTGGAGCTGAAGGTGACGCCGCAGATCACGCCCAGCGGCAGCGTTATCATGGATCTGGACATCACCAAGAATGCACCGACAAAAACAGAGGTCAATGCCGGACAGATTGGCATCGACAAGCGTGAAATCAAGACCAGCGTGTTGATCGAAGATGGCGACACAGTGGTTTTGGGCGGGGTTTTCGAAGGCAGCAGGACGGAAAACTACTCGAAGGTGCCCTGGTTTGCCGATTTGCCGGGTCTTGGCTGGTTGTTTACCACTTCCTTTGAAGAGAACAAGAAAAATGAACTGCTGATTTTTATCACGCCGAAAGTGGTCAAAAAGATGCTGACCTCCAGATGACATGCCCGTGGCATTTTATAAAGCATGAATTTGATAAAAGACCAGCAATGCCGAGCGGGAAGACATTATGCATGGAAATACCAGGAACCTTGCTCTGGCAGGCCGTTTTCAGTAATTAGTGGCCTGAAGTTCAGTCCGTTGGATGCAGTGCTGTAACCAAAGCCCGTCTATATAAATGACCGGTACTGAATAAAACAGTCAATCGCATTGGCTGTTTTATTTCCATAGACATGCCATGGATGAGTGTTTATAGACTCTGAGCAGATATGTTCAGCCGGTTGCCAGTCACCAGGACAATCACTTCGATTTCAGAAGCAAATGAAAGAGAAGTGGCGGAAGTCATGTCTGTGACGCTTGTCCGGATTCCCTGCCTGTAGTTGTTTGACCCGGGGCATACCGGCCACAAGCATTATCAAATGCTACTAACTCTTGAAGCCAGGTAGATCACACGCGGATAGTCAGAGAGCCATGAGCAAGTAGCAACAGGATAAGGGCAAGAAAAAAGAAAGGGGGTTATAGCGTATGGATACTCTTCGTATGGCAAATCAGCCCGCTTTTACAGTGGGTTGGTGGCGCCTCCTATGGGAAACCAATGCCTGATTCCATTTTTTTCAAAGATAGCCATTCCGGCACAGCCT
>JAJRWJ010000060.1 GCA_024276805.1 Gammaproteobacteria bacterium | reverse complement strand
TGGTGCCGATGGCCGGACTTGAACCGGCACGACTTGCGTCACTACCCCCTCAAGATAGCGTGTCTACCAATTCCACCACATCGGCCAATTCTCGATTACCTGCATCTCGTTGATTATTGCGCGGCAGGCGGTTCTTCTTGTGCAGCGGCAGGTGCTGCCTGTTGATCAGGCTGTGCAATGACTGCCTCTGGCTTGTCCATTATGGCCGGCACATCCTGCTCGCTTTGCTGATCGGAAATCGACGGGACTTTGAGCGGTGCGTCGCCTTCGATGGCCGGTAAATCACTCTGGGGCTGTTCGATCACCGGAACATCCATCAGATCCTGGGGTTCCTCCTCCTGGTGGCCACTCAATACCGCCAACCCCAGGCTGGTGGAAAAAAATAAAAACGCCAGAACCGCCGTCGTGCGGGACAGGAAAGATGCCGAACCCTGGGCGCCGAAGACCGTTCCGGAAGCACCGCTGCCAAATGCGGCACCGGCATCCGCACCCTTGCCTTGCTGCATCAGAACCAAACCGATTACACCCAGTCCAAGCAGCACATGGATTATTATAATTACTTGAAACATATAACTTGTTTAATATATTTAAATTTACTGCGTAATGCTCGAAAAGCATTTTCACAGGGTGCGTAACGTAACACGCACCCAACGTTGAATGATCGGGCAAGGTAGAATCAAGCGGCACGATAAATCTGCAAAAAGGAATCCGCGTCCAGCGAAGCGCCACCGATCAACCCGCCATCGATATCCGGCATGGCGAACAAAGCTTTGGCATTGCCCGGTTTGACACTACCACCGTACAGAATCTGAAGATTTTCGGCCAAAGCGGCATTCTTGTCGGCAAAACGCCCACGAATGTACTGGTGAACCTCCTGTGCCTGCTGGTCACTGGCCGTCATTCCGGTACCGATCGCCCAGACCGGTTCATAGGCGATGACTGCATCACTGAAGGCATCCACGCCAGCCAGATCGAAGACCGCATCCAGCTCTTCGTCGATCACCTGAAAAGTCTGATCCTGTTCGCGCTGCTGCAGCGTCTCGCCAACGCAGAGTATCGGCTTGATGCCTTGCGCCAATGCCTGGGCAAAACGTGCTGCAACCATGGCATTGCTGTCACCATAATAGGCACGGCGTTCGGAATGGCCGACGATGGCGAATTTGCAATCGAAGTCCTTCAGCATGGTCGCGGAAATTTCACCGGTATAGGCGCCGGACTCCTGGTCACCGACATTTTGCGCACCCAGAGCCAGCTGCGTGCCTTTGACCAGTTGCCCGACATCAGAAAGGTACACATAGGGTACACAGACAGCAATTTCCGCATCAGCACCGTTCAAGCCAGCCAGGATATCACTCGCAAGCTTGATGGCGCTGGCCTGCGTACCATTCATTTTCCAATTTCCCACCACGAGAGACCGACGCATAATGTTCTCCTAAAAATCAAACAGTATATGATATCGGTTAATTGCTCGCAGTTCAAGCAGCCAATGCCTTCTTGACTTCATCGGCGAGCTGCTGAGCGTAATTTCTTACGCTGTTCTCCTCGATGCCCTCCACCATCACGCGGATCAAAGGTTCGGTGCCGGACGCGCGCAGCAATATCCGTCCCTGATCTCCCATATCCTTCTCGATTTTCAGTTTGGTTTTTTGCACCGCTTCCAGTTCATCCGGGTTCGCCCTTTTATCCGTTTTGACGTTGATCAATATCTGTGGATATTTTTTCATTCCGGATTTCAACTCATGCAGGCTTCTCCCCGTTTGATACATCTCCGCCATCACCTGCAGCGCGGAAATGATGCCATCACCGGTCGTGGTTCTGTCCAGACAGATAATGTGTCCGGAATTTTCCCCACCCAGAATGCCATTGTGCTGCTCCAGTAATTCCATGACATAGCGGTCGCCCACCTTGGCCCTCACCAGCTCCAGTCCAAGCTGCTGCAGTCCATGTTCCATACCCAGATTGGTCATCAGCGTCCCGACCACGGGACCATCCATGACACCTTTCTGCAACCGGGACTTGGCGATGATATAGATCAGTTCATCGCCATCGACAATTTCCCCCCGATGATCGACCATGATCACCCGGTCACCATCGCCATCCAGCGCAACGCCCAGATCCGCACCACTCTCCAGAACTTTTTCCACCAATCTGTCGGGACTGGTTGCCCCACATCGCTCATTGATGTTCAAACCATCCGGGTCGGTGCCGATGGTTTCCACCTTGGCGCCAACTTCACTGAACACATGGGGAGCGATATGATAGGTGGATCCATGAGCACAATCCACAACCATTTTCAGGCCGCTGAAATCGAATGCCGTGGGGATGGTACTTTTACAAAACTCGATATATCGCCCCGCGGCATCGCCAATGCGCTTCGCCCTGCCCAGCTTCGCCGATTCCACTGTGGTCATCGGTGAATCCAGGTAATGTTCGATTTTATGTTCGATTTCATCCGGCAGCTTGGTTCCCTGTACCGAGAAAAATTTTATGCCATTGTCATAATAGGGGTTATGGGAAGCGCTGATCACGATACCGGCGTGCGCACGCAGGGTCCTGGTCAAATAGGCGATACCGGGGGTCGGCATCGGACCAAGCAGATGTGTATCCACACCGGCAGAAGCCAGCCCCGCTTCCAGTGCCGATTCGAACATATATCCGGAAATGCGGGTATCTTTACCCACCAGCACAAAGCCCTGGCCTTCCTCGGCAAATACACGTCCGGTGGCCCATCCCAGTTTCAGCAGAAAATCCGCCGTGATCGGATAAGAACCCACCTTGCCCCGTATTCCATCTGTACCAAAATATTTTTTCATGTCTATTTCATCCATTTATCATGTCATCAATAAGCTGCATCAGCTCCTTGCCTCGAAGCACCTTCATGCCAACAAACAATCATCTGCCTGGACAAAGGGCGGTAGTGAATAGCCAACAAATACTGATCCACTTGGTCGTCGTGCACTCTGCGCTTTGCCCAATCTGTATGAAAAAACGGGTAACCATTCAGATTATATTGTCATTCCGAGTGAAGGGGGAATCCTGAAAATCGTAATCGTCATTGCAGCACCAGGAATTGCACCCGCTGGACGAATAAACACAAAACTCAACCATGGTATTCTGCATGGCTGCAATCTTTTACATTGAGTCCAGGTGTTTATTGAGCAGGTAAGCGGCGTCCTGATAATTATAGCGGCTAATCTGGTTTTGTTTGAACGGGCACTCCGCTGCAATGAAAAGATCAACGCTCAATGAGCGCAAGCAAAACCGACGCTAACGCACACACAACAGTCGTCATGTATAGAGCATACGAATCTTGATCTTGAGAAACAGGTTTAATCGCGATGCCTGGCCACAACACACCTGGCGTGCTGTACCCTGCCGCCAGTTGCAGTCGAACTTTCAGGTGCGTCGAGTATAAAGCCGTAACATCGAAATTTCCAGCACTTTACACATAAAAAAAGGGAGGGGCGGTGTCGCCCCTCCCTTTTTTACGCCGTGATCAGCCGATCAATGCTGCTCTGCCGGTCCTCCGACAGGACGGTCAGCAGCCTTGTCCTGCTTCTCCTTTGCAGCCTTTTCATCTTTATCTTCGACGATACCGCTACCCGATGACGGCGTATCATCCCATCCCTGTGGCTCCCGAACGGGTCTCCGCTCCATCAGATCATTTATCTGATACTTGTCGATGGTTTCATATTTCATCAAAGCCGCCGCCATGGTATGCAGAATATCCTTGTTTTCCTCCAGGATCTTTTCCGCACGCTCGTAATTCCGATCGATAATGGAACGAATTTCTTCATCGATAGTATGGGCGGTTTCTTCCGCGACAGACTTGTGCTGCGTGACCGAGCGCCCCAGGAAAACTTCCCCCTCTTCTTCACTGTAAGCCAGCGGTCCCAGGCGTTCGGACAATCCCCATTTAGTCACCATGTTTCTTGCCAACTCGGTGGCGCGCTCGATATCGTTCTGCGCTCCGGTGGTGACTTTCTCCCAACCGAAAATCATTTGTTCGGCAATGCGTCCACCATAGAGACTGGAAATCATGCTGTCCAGTTTTTCCTTGCTGGCACTGTACTGATCCCGCTCCGGCAGAAACATCGTCACTCCCAGGGCGCGGCCACGCGGCATGATGCTCACTTTATAGACCGGATCATGTTCAGG
>JAJRWJ010000059.1 GCA_024276805.1 Gammaproteobacteria bacterium | reverse complement strand
GATCTCAGATGGATGATATGACGTTGGTAGTGATTAAAAGAATCAATGATTACCCAATTTAATAAGCCTGATAATAGCAAAAAAGACCCACACAAGACGCGAAAGGAAAAAACATCACCATGACTGTCATCTCCGGACTGTCAAAGACTTTTTCTGTGATCCACTTCTGGATGATCATTTCCTTGCTATCTCTTACGATGGGATGCTGCAAGCTTATCAATGTTGAGCAAAACCCTAAAGCAGGACTTTATACCAGAACGATTGTTGTGGATGGTGCAACGCGAAGATTCGCCTACTACCTGCCGCAGCATTCAAAAAATTCTCCTCTGCCTTTGGTTTTTGAATTGCACGGCGGCGGTGTCTACATCGAGGATATGACCGGAGAAAGCGGTCATAAAACGCCATATAAAGTGTGGATGGACCTGGCAGATACTGAGAAATTCATCGTCGTCTACCCCGAAGGGGAGAATGGCGCTTATGGCAAGCCAACGTGGAATGACTGTCGCGCCAATTCGTTGGTTAGCTCCACGGCCGATGATGTAAAATTTATTGATACGCTCATCAAGTGGTTCTCGTTAGCGTATGGCATTGATTCCAATAGAGTCTATGTTTCCGGCACATCGAACGGAGGCATTATGGCGTTGCGGCTTGCGGTGGAGCTATCCGATAGAATTGCGGCCGTTGCTGCCATAGCCGCGGCCATGCCGGACAGTTCCGAATGCGGCCCGCCGATCCAGCCAGTTTCGGTTCTCTTCATGAATGGCACGGCCGACAACCACTTGCCCTACAATGGCGGTACCCTGTCGAACCCGCCCAAATCCAGTCATGGCACAGTCTATTCCACTGAGGAATCCGTAAAAATATGGACGACTGTCGACCACACCGATTCCACGCCGATTGTTCATCACTTCCCGGATATTGACCTGCACGACGGCAGTACGGTCACCAGCTACACCTACCCAAACGGCACCAACGGAACCAAAGTGGTCCTGTACAAAGTAACTGGCGGAGGACATTCTGCGCCGAGTATTCAGGAACAGTACTCGCGGCTGTTTGAAAAGTATTTCGGCAAACAGAATCACGATATTGAAATGGTCAGAGAAGTATGGGATTTTTTCAAAAACTTTGCAAAAATATAGAATCTTTTTACCCTCACCTCAACAACTCTGAAGAAAGGACAGAAAATGCGCGCAACATCTCTATTGCTGGCCGCATTTGCCGCCCGCGTTTCGCCGGATTATGATTTTCGTCCCTGAAGGCAAGAACAATTCCTTTCCTATTGTAACGGGGCGTGCCTGGCAAAGAGGAATGGAAATGTAACAGTCATCTAAGGGAGCACTGTATGTTTAAAAAACGCATCCTTTTTATTCCGCTCATTGTCTTTTTGATTGTCATTTTTCTGCTGATTATCCTGCGCAATCAAATTGTGGTGGCCCTCTATTATGCGCAAAGGAAGCCCCCCGATGTGGTGGAGAAAATTCCTTTGCCTGATTTGGATCCACAGTTGCAACAGGAACTTACCGCCTACCTCCGGCAACATCTATTGAAACCGCAAGACTATATCATCAACAAATTGCAAGATCACGACATCGTATTTTTGGGCGAAATGCACCGTGCGCGCCACGACCCCGAATTGGTGCAGCGGCTGATTCCCATGCTGTACCGGAACGGGGTTTACAATTTAGGAATGGAATTCGCCTGTCACAAAGATCAGCCACTCATCGACTCGCTGCTTAACGCCCCGACCTACGATCCGTCCGTCACCAACCGTATCCTGTTCAATGCGCTGGTCACCTGGAGCTATCAGGAATACGCAGATATTTTCAAGGCGGCCTGGCGTCTCAATCGCACCCTGCCCGATTCCGCCCCCAAATTTCGCATAGTGGGATTGCATCCGTTTGTTGACTGGAGCTATGCTAAAAGCCGCGACGACCTGAAAAATCCGCAAATCATGGCGAAAGTGTTTCCTGAAGGCCGGAATGGTGATTTGGTGATGGCACAAAACGTCCTGCGCGAATTTGTAGCCAAAAATCAAAAAGCGCTGATTTACTGCGGTTTGCATCATGCCTTTACGCGCTATTACCAGCCGATCTACAACGAAAGGAAGAAGCAATTCGATTCTTTCATAAAAAATCGCATGGGCAACATCGTGTACCGAGCCATTGGCGAACGCGCTTTTACCGTCAGTTTGCACCAGCCGTGGATCAGTGCGCAGGGCTGGTCGGCCCCCATGGTGTATCCGGCGGATGGCGTTATCGATGCTCTGATGAACAAACTGGGTCCCGACTATTACCCTGTGGGTTTTGACACCCGCGACACCCCGTTCGGCAAACTGACCGGTAAAACCAGCCTGTACCACTACGGATATGAAAACTTTACGCTGGCCGATTTTTGCGACGGTTACATTTTCCAGAAACCACTGTCGCAGTACCAGAGTGTGCGGCACATCCACGGTTTCATTAGCAAGGAGAATGTGGAACTTGCCCGGGAGCGTCTTCCCAATCTTGCTTTAAAAAACAGTATCTGGTGGAAAATTTTGAGTCCGGCTGCTATCGATACCATGATGTACAGCGAAGCCGATATCGAGAATCGCCTGATTCGGTTTCAATAAAATAATGGGTGGTTGTTTAAGAGCCTGGCAATGAGCGATGTAAAAATTCTGCGCCTGACCGGTCTTGCCGGCATTCTTGCCGCGGTGATCGGTTTTGGTGCCTTTTCTTACGCGCGTCTGCTCTCTTGTAAAGCGGACGAGGAGTGTCCCATGAACATCTTTTTTCCAGCCTTCAAAACAAGGCAATGTGCGCGTTTTTGCCGCGGATCCGGTCGATTTACATGAAGGCGTTGAGCTGCAAAGAGTAACCGTAAACGGTCGTGAATTTCCCATGATGAACAGTCAGGGCGTACTGGAGAAGTTCGCTTACCATGTGTTTGTGGCAACGCACGAGCTGGCGCACAGCTATTTCCCGCTGCTGGTGGGCGTAAACGAACGCAATACGCCTGGATGGACGAAGGATGGGCCATGCTATTGCCTCTGAAGCTGCAAAACCGGATTTTGCAACCGGTGAACTTTTTAGGCATTCTGCAGCGCCGCTTTTACGATCCGTTTGTCGGCGGCGCATTCGATTTGCCGCCCATGGTGCCATCCATTGTGTTCGGACCGGATTGTTTCAACGAGTACCGCTACAATGCGTACACCCGGCCGTTGAGGGTCTATCGCCTGCTCATGGAAACGGTGGGCCAAGAACGTTTCCTTGCAGCATTGCAGGAATACATTCGCCGCTGGCGGGGCAAGCATCCCACGCCATACGATTTCTTCTTTGCTTTTAACGAGGTGCTGGGTGAATTTGAACTGGTTCCGGCGGCTGTGGTTCATCGAATTTACCGTGCCCGATCTGGCCATCGACAGTGTGCAAAAAGAAGGCGACCAGCTGCGGATCATCATGACCAATAAGGGCGGCCTGCCATTGCCGGTTCGATTGATCGTTACCTACGGGGACGGACAAGCTTCAAAGGAGAACGAACCATGCGCAAACCAAACAGAAGCTTGCATTCATCGATCTTTGTGCCCAAAGCAAACGGAAGAATCTTGCCCCACTGTCAGGGGATCTTTGTGTTTCCTTTTTCCGGACTTGTTGTTACCCTGCTGGCTTTACTCCTTACGGAATCCGGCCTCGGCCAATGCTTCTGGCGCGCCAAACCTCTGCCCCAATGCCGGTCATTCTGGTTTCTAGAATCCGGCCCGCGCCTGGGAACCAGAGAGGCCTATTCCGGCTATGGTCATGTGCTGGCGCTGGGACGAATGCGCAACATGGGGCCAAATTACGCTCTGGGCGTGGGAGTCGAATTTTCCACCGGAAGCCAAAGCGGCTTG
>JAJRWJ010000469.1 GCA_024276805.1 Gammaproteobacteria bacterium | reverse complement strand
GGCAGTCCTGGGAATGCGGTATTCCCCGCTGTAGCTGCCAAACCGGGACAGTGTGATATCCTCCACCGTGGCGACGCTCTTCCCGGCCGGGTCGATGATTTCCAGAGCATAGCCGTCCTGCGGCGCCGGCACAAAATTTCGGTTGTCCTGATTGCGCACATACAGCTTGTACTGCATGGTCTGTCCTGCCCGATAGACACCCTGGGCAGTCATCCCCCAACTGTGAATATGGCCATATTTTTTCTGCAGCCGGGAATAGACTGAATAGCCGGAAACACGATAGGCATTGATCCGGTATTGCCGGATCAGCGGCAGGATCGCCATCTGGCCATGTTTCTCGACACGCACCAGCAGGCGGGGACAAGAATCATCATGACAACGCCAGGAGAAGGTTTTAAGCTGTGCATCCAGGTCCCGCAGGCCCTTCAACAGAACCACGCCATGCTTGTCGGTACTGCCCTGCGCCAGCACCGGTCCGTCCGCCGACAGCTCCGATATGGCATCCTTGTAGATCGTGACCCTGACATCGGCAACCACATCCCCTGTCTCCAGGTCAGTGACCCACACCAGGGTATTGAAATGCCCCAGCTTGACGTGTACCTGATAGGGCGTAACCTGGGCGAAAAAGCTCCGCTGGTAGGGGGATTTTTTCACCCCGGGCTGTGCTTCGATGTGGCCGTAGACGACACCCGATTCACCATCGAGCATCTTCCTGACTTTGGCCGGCACGGCATAGGTTACGTCCTGCGCAGGTGGAATCTCCAGCAGCAGACGCTGATCATGCGCGGCTGCCGGGCTGCTCAGTCTGTTATAGCGTATCCTGAGATTGCGCAGGTTGGTGACATACACCGGCAGCTCGGAATCGATCTGACTTTCCAGGATGGCGTGATGATGCAGCAGCTGAAAATCCGGCAGTCGATGATCGGTCAGAAAAACAGCCTGCAAGGGCTCTGCCAGCTGCCTGGCAAATTCATCCTGTATACGCGCCCCCGGCTTCTCCCGCAGGAAATACCGTGCTGCCGCCTTGAGACGATCCGGCAGCCAGACCGAATAGCTGCGGCCTTTCCTGTGCGCATACTGCAAGCGGGAATAGTCTTCCCGGTTAGCCCAGGGATCGTAATCCCTGCGCCCCCCGGCCAGATCCGGCTGGATGCGCAGCTTTTTGCTTATTTCCGAAGTCAGCACCGGTGCGGAGAAACGCAGCGCTAGGCCATGTTGGGGATTGCAGCGGCCGGTTTTTTTGTCATTTTGCCGGGTGATCAGCAGTTCCTTGCCGCGATTGCTGCGGCAGGATATTCCCAGAAAACGGAACGCAGGAAAAGTATCGAAGGCCAGAACTTCCCTGTCACCGCTACCGGTCAACTTGCCTTCAATGGACTCCAGGCCGGGTTCCACCTGAAGTTTCACGGTACTGTCCAGGGGCAGTTCCCGCTGCGGTTCCAGCAGCCATACGCGACGATACTCCTGGCCGCCCTGCCGCTGCACCTGATCATCGTCCTGTCTGGGGCTGGCGGCGCCCGGAATGCGCTGCAGCTTGCCCTTTTCAGCAACCCGAAAGAACACATGCCGCTGAACGGATGGCCGGCTGACCGGCTGATTGAAAATGATCTGCAAAACCGGAAATCCCGGAGATTTCCAGGAGGCGAACCGGACACGGCGGATGTCAGGTAGTTCAGTGATGAATTCATGCACGTAGGGCTCGGCAATGGTGCCGCCATCCCGGGCCTCGATACCCGGCCAGAGCACCAGGGAATATTTACTGGCCTGCTGCAATGCCGCCTGGTCATCCAGCTGGCAGGCCAGCGTCTGCCGGTCAAGCCAGCGCCACTGGCAATCCACCGGCGGGGAAATAGACACCGGTATTTCCTCCCGCTTTCTGGCCATGCGCCCCAGCGGCACCACCGGCCTGTCGAACTCGATGACTATCTGCCTGGCGGCGGGCGCGTCTTCCCCCGCCGGATTGATCCGTACCACCCGCAGCGGCTCACCGGCATGACCAACCCAGCTGGCCGCCGCCAGCACCAGCAGCAGCCAGAATCGCCAGAGCCGGTCAGTTGTCATTTCGCCACCCGTGCTGTTACGCCAGTCCGGCAAGCATTGTTCCTTGATGTGCCGCGATATTTACATGATATTGAAATATCCGGGCAAATATTATATCCCCAGGCATCAGTAAAAAATGGCGCGGTACTAACATCGGGTCAATTCATTGCCATCGGTATGTTCAAATGTCTTGCCGTAGATATCCAGCAGCGTTGTTTCCCGGTAAGTCAGCTGATCCTTTTCCACGACGATCTCGTGACGAAACTCCAGCGTTCTGGCATGATCGCGCATGAAAGGCGACTGAATGATCCCCCAGTCCGGATCATCCAGCTTCGCCGCCACGGACAGCACGACCCGGTCCGCGCTGTTATCGGCGGTCGGCCATGAACCACCGGCCAGCACGCAGACGGCTCGTGGTATGGCAAGGGAATGCATCAGCGTGGCGTTGTCGGCATCCCACATCCAGTAGCCGGTCTCATCATGGAAAATTTCCCCGTCCGCCTTGCGGCGTACGATCTGCTGGTAGCGAAGCACCGCCAGCTTCTGTGTTCCGGCGTTGACGGCATTGCCAATCGCGGTAAAGGACAACGTTTCGGAATAGGGGTTCTCTTCCCGGCCAGCGGGTTCCGGCGCCACATCCAACCCCTTGTCGCCCTCCCAATCACCAATCAGCAGCGCCAACGGACCATAGTCTACAACAGGATTTTCGTTAATTTCAGTCATGCTCTCCACCTCCAGGAATGGCAATCACAATCTGGATCAGCAGCTGCTCAGCGCAACAGTCCGCTTATCCGGTAATAATAATATCAATGCTCTGTTACCCTCTCCCGTTACCGAGTACGGAAGGGAAGAAAACAATGTGTCGGCACTGATGCAACGCTTGAAAATTCAGTATCTGCCGATTTTCCGGATTGTCAAGCCGAATATGAAATTGCAGCATCCGGCGGCCAAGAAAAAATCTGTCCCTTCAGGATTCGATTTCCACCGAAAGCGCACAAGGCTTGCATATAGCAGAACAAACGAATAGTACCGACATCGATTCGTGTCCGTCATTGCCTGGCGGATACCGGCCTGATTTGTATTCAGGTTATTTAGACGAAGCGAATGGCATCGATCCGCGGGGAGTGGATATTTGCTTGATCGCCAATACGCTCAACGCCAGAAGGGCAAATAGTGCACCACAATAGAAGGTATATCGAAAACCGTAGCTGTCCCATAACCATCCGGCCACCAGACTGGCGAACAACAGCAGCATGCCACTGATAAAATTGAACAGTCCGAATGCAGTGCCCTTCAGCTCCTGTGGCGTGGTCTCTGCCACCAGGGTCGCCAGAATGCCCTGACTGAACCCCATGTGCAAACCCCATGCTGCAACACCCAGCATCAGCATCACAATCGTCGCCGCTTGCGCAAGCAGCAGATCTGCCACGATCAGAAACACCAGACCCATGGCAAGCAACACTTTTTTATCCATGCGGTCGGACAGGATGCCCGCCGGATAGGCGGATAATGCATAGGCCACGCTCATCACCACCATGACCGCCGGTATCCAGTTGATCGACAGGCCCATTTGCTGGGCGCGCAAAACCAGAAAAGCCTCACTGAATCTGGCCAGGGTGAATAATGCACCAATAAACACCACCCACCAATACTGACCGGGAAAGCGATTGAGCGCGGTCCACTGCAACGGCGCATGTTCATGATGTTTTTTCCTGTCGCCGGCGGGTTCTTCGACACCGAAAACAATCAGCAATACGGCAATGGCAGACGGTATCACCGCCGCCCATAACACCAGTATGATATTGCCGTTGAAGATGAACAATAACGCGATGGCGGCCAGGGGACCAAGAAAGGCGCCGACGGTATCCATTGATTGGCGCAAGCCAAAACAGGCGCCGCGTATTTTTTCCGGCGCCACATCGGCAATCAGGGCATCGCGCGGCGCACCGCGAATGCCTTTGCCGATTCTGTCCAGAAACCACGCCGTAAACACGGTGAATACCGAATCGGCCAGTGGGAACAATGGTTTGGTCAATGCGGCGAGTCCGTAACCCAACAACAGCAGAATTTTTCGGCGGCGCAAGAAATCACTGATCACCCCGGAGAAAACCTTGACGATATGGGCGGTCGCCTCGGCAATCCCTTCGATCAGGCCAACGGTGAGTACGTTGGCGCCAAGCGTCGAAACCAGAAAAATTGGCAGCAGGCTATGGATCAGTTCTGAGGATAAATCCATGAACAGGCTGACAAAACCCAGTGCCCAAATGGTGCGGGGAATCGTATTGCTGTTGTCGATGTTTGCTTCTCCTGAGTAGATGTTTGTTTCGCCGGGTCTGTTTTATCCTAAATTTGCACCATTGGCAATCAGCTGATTCGGATGCCAGGGCAAGCGCATATAAATCGCCGTGAAAATAGTGCCTTAGCATACCAACCGGACTCCGCAAGCTGCATCCGGGCTACGGTAGATTCAGGATTTTCCGCTTTGTTCATGCCGATGAGCGCTCCTGACCGTAGCCTGGATGCAGCCGCAGCGGAATCCGGGAAAAGTCGCCTCAACCCGGATACGCTCATCAGCTACTGCTTGTTCTTCTGATGAATTTCCATATCCTTTTGGTTTTTCATGTTTTTATATGTGCTCGCCCTGATTCTGATGCCAGAAACTGGCAGACTATGTGATACAATCAAGCGTCTATAATCATAAATAAGGCTCTAAAAATGAGTTTACGCAAAGTTGTAACAGTTGTATTGATGGCGTTTGCCTTTGCCGCACAGGCGGAGATTCCCTTGACCCAGGCAGATATTTTAGGCAGCTGGTCGGTGGACAAAGAGTCCATCAACCG
>JAJRWJ010000468.1 GCA_024276805.1 Gammaproteobacteria bacterium | reverse complement strand
GTGCCCGCGCCATGCCGACAAGGAACCTTTAGACGGCAGGTATTTATGGGCTGCCATCCGTCATGGTGAACGGAATCCGGTCAGGGCAATGTCACTGTCCATTTCATCCCCCCCAACCGCTCACTGCGCCCGCCCAGCAGGTCCCCCCCCAAAAAATCCAGCAGCTCATTGACGATCGCCATACCAATGCCATGCCCGGCGATGTTTTCATCCGCCCTGACACCCCGCCGCAGAATTTCCTTGAGCTTTTGCGGTGGAATGCCTGGGCCATCATCTTCCACCAGCAGAGTCAGTGAATGACTCTTCCCCTCATCCATCACCAGAGTCACTGACACCTGCTTGCGACACCATTTACAGGCATTATCCATCAGATTTCCGATAATTTCATATAAATCCCCTTCCCCATAGTAAACCCGGCTGTCTCCGTGAATCGATATGGACAGTTCCAGTTGCTTGTCTGTATAGACTTTTTTCAGCGACTCCGCCGTCCGGGTAATGATTGCCCCGGCATCAACCCTGCCGACCAGACTGGTATACCTTTTCGTCGAGGCGCGCTGCAGTTGATAAGCGACGATATCATCCATGCGCGCTATCTGGCCCTGCAGGTTTTTTTTTATTTCTTCCGGCAATGCCTGCAGTTCCAGACAGCCACGAATAATCGCCAGGGGGGTCTTTATACTATGCGCCAGATCGGCCAGGGTATTACGGTAGCGCTCCAGATGCGCACGTTCACTGGTAATCAGGGTATTGAGGTTGCCAGCCAGCCCCTGCAATTCGGTGGGGTAAACACCTTCCAAACGGGTCTTCTCCCCTCTTTCGATTGCCGCCAGATCCCTGCCTATAATTCTCAGGGGTTTCAAGTTCCAGCGTAAAACAATGAACTGCAGCAACACCAACAGCAAACCGATGGCCAACAACCAGATTCTCAGGGTGTTTTTGAAGCGCGCCACCTGATTGCTCAAAAACCTTGCATCTTCGGCGACACTGAAAAAATATTCCTGCTCCTGCCCGGCTTCTTTTTCCCAGATCACGTTATAGTAAAGTACGAAGTGTCCGCTGTCATCGCGTGTAAAAAGGGAACTCCCGGGACTCAGATCCGGCAGACGCAAGGCATCCACACCAACGGCAGAAGGTGAACGCCAGACCACCTGGCCATCGGGATGCTGAATAAAAGCGAACAGGCCCGAGCCCGGGTGAGTTAAACGCGGCTCATGTAAATTGGCCGGCATTTTCAGTGGCCCTGTTTCGGGCAATTCCGCCGCGGAAAGCAGTGCATAGATTTGTACCTGCAGCTTCTCTTTCAGACCCTGCTCGGCGCTTTCCCGAAAACCCTTTTCCAGCACCAGCGCGGCAATGGCAAAAAAAGCGGCCAGCACAATGCCGGAAGACAGCAGCAGCCTGACACTGAGTGACCGGGGTTTCAACATCGCAATATAATTGCCCGCCATTGTCGGAGGATCATCCCGGCAGCATGGAACGGCCTGGAATATGCCGGATAACGATCAAGTTGGCGTTGCCGGAATCCGGTAACCCCGCCCACGCAGCGTCTCGATCGGTTGATTTTGACCATCCGGGTCCAGTTTTTTTCTCAACCGGCCTACAAAAACCTCGATGACATTGCTGTCACGATCGAAATCTTCATCATAGATATGTTCCGCCAGTGCGGATTTGGAAATCACTTCCCCCTTGTGAAACATCAAATACTCCAGCACCTTGTATTCGTAAGCGGTCAACTCCAGTTTTTCGCCACTGACAAAGACATCCTGCGCCACTGAATCCAGCTGTATATTGCCATGTTCCAGCACTGGATGGGCACTGCCTTTTGAACGCCTGATCAAGGCATTCAGCCTGGCCATCAGTTCTTCAAAATGGAACGGCTTGACCAGATAATCATCGGCTCCCGCCTCCAGACCTTCGACTTTTTCCTGCCAGCGACTTCTCGCGGTCAGGATCAGAATCGGAAAAGTCACACCCGCCTTGCGCAGACGCCTGATCAGTTCCATTCCCGAAAAATCCGGCAAACCCAGATCGATAATCGCCGCATCGATGGGAAACTCCTCGCCCAGATACAGGCCATCACTGCCGGTATTGGCAATATCGACGGCAAAACCCTTCTGCGCAAGAAAGCCACGGACCTGCTCACACAACAGCTGCTCATCTTCGACAATCAGAACGCGCATGGACTATTTCCAGATTGATTCCAGTACAGCACCTGTTTTGCACGGATACTGTTGTTTGTAAAAATTTCCCGGGTATTCAGATATTTTTAAACAGCCATCGCCATCCGAGGAAAACAGGTGCTGTACTAGTTTTTGATCAACTTGCCAGACTCGGCATCCACCTTATAGTGCTGAATACGGCCATCTGGAGTCAATACCTTGATAACATGTATTTTTTTTCCATCAATGGTCTCTGTTTTGGCGCCCAGCAATTTCCGATTCCTGTCCTGGGTGACTTTTTTTGCGGCATCATCCAGATTGATTTGCGCAAGCATCAGATCGGCATTCACCAGGCCAACCCACGGTAAGAGTGAAACTAACACAAACAATTTGATGAATTTTTGCATGGATTGATCCAAAAACTGTTAAAAAAATTTCAAGGAACTATAACATTAGCCAAAACCAGATGAACTAAAACTGAATTTGCCGGCTTTCACCTGCATTTTTCCAGGCCGGAGCCATTGCGATCCTCTGGCAATCACCGCGGACTTTCTTCACTTCAGCTACTGCAGACTGAAACCCTGCACGATGCTGGAAAATTGCTGGGCAAAAACGGCGCCCAGCGTGCCGGCAAGGCGCTCCAGCAGTCTTTTCCGCGGTGTAAAATTGACCATATTCTCTTCACCAATGATTTCCCGGGCAACGAATTCGTCGCTGCCGAAACCATCGGCCAGTCCCAGCTTGACACTTTCTGCACCGGTCCAGACCAGTCCGGAAAACATTTCCGGCGTCTCCTGGAGGCGCTTGCCACGGCCCAGGCGGACTGCGGCAATGAACTGCTGATGCACCTGATCCAACAGCTTCTGCATATGCTGGAACTCATCCTTCTTGACCGGCGAAAAAGGGTCCAGCATGGCTTTGTGTGTGCCGGAAGTCAGTAACCGCCGTTTGACGCCAAGTTTGTTCATGGTGTCGACAAAACCGAAGCCATTCATGATCACCCCGATGGAACCAACGATGCTGGCCTGATTGACATAGATCTCGTCTGCCGCCGATGCTATATAATATCCTCCCGAAGCGCAAATATCGGAAACCACGGCGTAGATCGGCAGTTCCGGATTGTCCTTCTTGATCTGCCGGATTTCCTCGAAAACATAGGCCGCCTGCACCGGGCTGCCGCCCGGCGTGTTGACATGCAGGATAATACCTTTGGTGTGTTCATCCTCGACTGCGTTGCGCAATCCCTCGATGATCGTTTTGGCATTGGTGTCCTCGCCCTCGACTATCTTGCCGACGACATCGACCACGGCGGTATGATATTCACTGGAACCGGCAATGTCCCCAGCAAAACGAGGATAGACAACCATGATCAACAAGACCAGCAAATAGGCGAACAGCAAGCCCTTGAAAAAAACTCCCCAGCGGCGGGTCCTGCGCTGCTCGGTGATTGCCGCAAAAGCCAGTTTTTCGATGACCTCACGCTCCCAACCTGGTTTTTCGGGGCGGGAGGATTGTATTTCCTGTTGATTTTCAATCATGGCTACCTCTTGATAATAAGTTCAATAGTTCTGTGGTCTGACCCAGACAGCACAATGGCCGATAGGGCAACAGCTGCTCCGGGGAATGCGCTCCGCAGGAAACGGCGATGCAGGGAATGTTGGCATTGGCGGCCATTTGCAGGTCATGGACAGAATCACCGACCATCAAGGTACGATCATTGGCTGCCGCCAACTGCCCAAGAATCTCCTGGATCATGGTCGGGTCGGGTTTCGATGCGGTTTCATCGGCGCAACGGGAGGCGTTGAATAAATCTTCCGTGCCCGTTCCCGACATGGCCCTCTGCAGCCCTATCCGGCTCTTGCCGGTAGCAACAGCCAGTTGATAGCCCTGCTTCTTCAAATGCACGAGCATTTCATAGACCCCGGCAAACAAATCGTCCTGAGCGGTCTTTCTGGACAAAAACAACTCACTGTAGCACTGCGTCAATTGTCTCCGGGTATTTTGATCGATTCCGGGAAACAGCCGGTGCAGGGCATTTTCCAGGCTCAGACCGATCACATTTCTTGCCGCCCGTGCTTCAGGAATGTCACAGTCACAAATTTGTGCGGCCTTTTGTATGCAGCTGACAATCCAGTCGATGGAATTGATCAGGGTTCCATCCCAATCAAAAATAATCAGATCAAATTTATTTTTCATCGTTTATCAGCGCCGCCAACTCCGCCGGTAACGGCGCATTGATCAATAATAGTTGACCTGTGGCGGGATGTACAAATTTCAACTGCTCGGCATGCAGAAACAGGCGTCTGAATCCCCGGGATCTGAATTCCCGATTGGCTTCGGCGGCGCCATAGCGCTGATCGCCAACCAGGGGGTGCCCAAGCCAGGCGGCATGAACCCGAATCTGATGGGTGCGGCCGGTTTTTGGCAGCGCCCGGACCAGGGTTGCCTGGACACCGGGCAAGTGTCTGATCCGTCTGAACTGGGTTGCCGAAGGCTTGCCTGCCCGGCTGACCACGACCATTCGCTCGCCACCCTTGTTGACATTTTTCAAGAGCGGAACATCGACCAGGACTTTTTCCCTGCTCCAGATACCGGCAAACAGAGCCAGATAAGTCTTTTCGATGTCGTCATCCCGGAATAGTTCATGCAATTTCCGCAGCACACTGCGTTTTTTTGCGATCAACAGACAGCCGGAGGTATCCCTGTCCAGACGATGCACCAATTCCAGAAAGGGTGCGTCCGGCCGCTGCTGCCGCAGCCCTTCGATGACTCCGGAAGCGATGCCGCTGCCACCATGCACGGCACATCCGGGCGGCTTGTTGAGAATGATCATGGCCTCGTCTTCAAACAAAATGTCCCTTTCCAGACTTTTGCCAAGAGCTACCGGCACCATTACCACCGGCCTTTCCTGGCGGACGCGCAGCGGTGGAATCCTGACCATGTCACCAATGTGCAAACGGAACTTTGCTTCTTTGCGCCCCTTGTTGACGCGCACCTCACCCTTTCTCAGTAATCTGTAGATGCGACTTCTGGGCACTCCTTTCAGGCGCGCAAGCAAAAAATTATCCAGCCTCTGTCCACTGTGCTGCTCGGTAATTTCAATCCACTGAACCTTTACTGCATTGCTCTGTTTTTCACCGTTCATAAACAAATGATACCAGTATTTTATTTTCCTTGAACAGCAGAGAGCATCAAGTATGAAAAAATTTTAGTTCATATTAGTTCCGGGTATGGATTGCTAGATGCGCCAAACATTGTTATAGTTATGC
>JAJRWJ010000467.1 GCA_024276805.1 Gammaproteobacteria bacterium | reverse complement strand
TGTTCATGGGCTGTGAATTCGCCCAGGGCAGTGAATGGGATGTCACCAAGGCGCTGGACTGGTATGTCCTGGACTACCCTTTTCACCAGGGCGTACAGGGTCTGGTCAAGGATCTCAATAAATTGTACAAAAAGCATTCCTCGCTTTTTCAGTATGACTTCCATGAGCAGGGGTTTGCCTGGATCGATTGTCATGATGTGAAACAGTCCATCATCAGCTACATGCGCAAATCCGATAATGAAACGTTGCTGATCATCCTGAATTTCACACCCGTGCCAAGGGAAAATTATCGGATCGGCGTCCCTGCCGAGGGAACCTATCGTGAAATTTTCAATTCCGACTCCAGCGTCTACAATGGCGCCAACCTGGGCAACGGCCCTAAAGCGTCCGAACCCACGCCCTGGATGGGCCAGCCCCACTCGATCGTTTTGACGCTGCCGCCATTGGCGGGAATTATTCTCAGCTTGTAGCGTCTGGCGCCTGGTTTCGCCATTCAGTGCCGGCATCTGACTGAATGGCGAAACCAGTCCAGGTCAAGCCAATCACAGGGCGCGACCATGCCGGCTGCCACCTCAATCAAGCGCACCAACTGAATATACCTTGAAACAAGCAGTAGAAATGAAAAAGGTTTTATTTGTCACCAGCGAAGCACATCCATTGATCAAAACCGGAGGACTCGCCGATGTTTCCGGGAGTCTGCCCAGGGCTTTGGCTGAACTTGGCCAAGAGATGCGACTGTTACTGCCAAATTATCAGGCGCTTGAAAGCAAAGAGCCGGTCAGATATCTGTGCCGGATCGATCTCGATGGCGTGACCGTCGAGATCCTGGAAAGCCGCCTGCCAGACAGTGAGGTGAGCGTCTGGCTGGTGGATTATCCCGAGTACTTTGGCAAACCTGGAAATCCCTATCTGGATGCGCAGGGTAAACCATGGATCGACAGCGCCGAACGCTTCACGCTGTTCTGCCGCACCGCAGTGGAAATCGCCATGGGCAGAAGCGAACTCGACTGGCAGGCGGATATCGTGCACTGCAATGACTGGCAAAGCGGGTTGGTGCCGGCACTGTTGTCGATCGAGGACAATCCTCCGGCAACGGTTTTCACCATCCACAACATGGCCTATCAGGGGTTGTTCCCACGCAGTAAATTTGTTTCATTGAATTTGCCGCCGCAGTTATGGAATCCGGACGGGCTGGAATTCTACGACATGCTGTCGTTCATCAAGGGCGGAATTGCCTATGCCGACCGCATCACCACGGTCAGTCCAACCTATGCACTGGAAATACAGACGCCCGAATTCGGCTGTGGACTGGAGGGCCTGTTGAGCCACCGCCGGGAAGACCTGATTGGTATTATCAACGGAATCGACCAGGATTACTGGAATCCGGAAACAGATGAATACATTCCGCAGCAATACAAATCGACAACACTGAAAAAGAAATCTCTGAATAAAGCCTCCCTGCAAAGACGATTCGCTCTGCCGGTGGATGAGGAAATACCGGTCATCGCCCTGATCAGCCGCCTGGTACAGCAAAAGGGCATCGATCTGGTGATCGACAGCCTGCCACATCTGGCCACTATGCCCCTGCAGTTCATCGTACTGGGCAGCGGCGATAAAAGCTACGAACGACGCCTGGAGAATCTGGCCAGGCTATATCCGGGGAAAATCGCCATTTCCCTGGGCTACAACGAAAAGCTCTCACATCTGATCGAAGCGGGGGCCGATATTTTTTTTATGCCATCACGTTTCGAACCCTGTGGATTGAACCAGATGTACAGCCAGCGCTATGGCACGGTGCCCATCGTCCGCAGGACCGGCGGACTGGCGGACACAGTGGTGGATAGCCTGCCACACAGCATCGAGGAGCAATCGGCAACCGGCATCGTCTTCAATGAACCGGCGGCTGATTCATTGCTGGAAGCGACCAAGCGCGCAATCCTGCTGTTCCAGGATAAAAGATCCTGGAAAACGATACAGCAAACCGGTATGCACAGGGATTTCTCCTGGCAAAACAGCGCCGTTCAGTATCTGAAGATTTATCAGCAACTGCGACCTGCGGCATCAACAGCGCAATCAAAAACTGAAACCCCTGCTTCTGCCTGAACCAGAGTTGCCATCCGGGCCGGCAATGCACGCCTGTGTCCGGCCTGAAGACCGTACTTTTTGTAAAGCCATTGACATCTGCAGACGGCATGGCATAGACTGCAACTGAAGCGATTGCGTATCGACGGACTGCACACTTTCGCCGTAAACTTCGGTTACAATTTTGGAGAAAAAAATGAACAAAGTTACAACAGCATTATCGACGATTGCACTTTTTTTCGCACTGGGCACTGGAATGACTTATGCAGAGGAGCACGCCAGTGAAGCGCTCAAGCACGCTCAACTGGCCTCTCAGCACGGAAAAATGGGTCATGCTGATGTATTGACCCAGCATGCCGAAGCTGCTCTGGAGCATGCCAAAGCCTCGCAACAGGCGCATCAGGCCAGAGCGAAGCACATGGGAGAAGCGGTGACCCACCTGAACGCGGCAATAGAACACGGAAAAAAAGGCCATGCTGATGTTGCGACAAAGCATATGAAGCAAGCCATAGAGCATATCAAGGCTGGCAATAAATAGTTTGCCGGCACCTCTAAACACCCCATCCTTGGGATGTTATATTCACAAGCAATGGCTTTAGGCCATTGATTGTGCCGGGTTCTTTCCCGTTATTGATAGGTGGGAAGCAGTTTGTCGCTTTCAGACTATGCGTTAAAAAGAGGAAGGAAGGTAATTATTTCAGCTTGCAAAACCCCTGATGCGGCACGGATTGCCTGCATCAGGAGCGGCTTTCTTTTTGGGTCCTGGTAGCTGCATCCAGAGCGGTCGCCAATCATTATCAATGCAGCCTGTCGATGATTTCCTGGGCTTCCTGCTTTTGATCGTTATTGCCCTTTTCCAGCACTTCCTCGGCTATATCCTTCGCCGCATCTGCATCACCCATATCGATATAGGCCTTTGCCATGTCGATTTTCGTCTCCAGCTCGTCCATGTCAGTCAAATCGGAGACCTGATTCTGTAACTCTCCTTTGCTTGCGGCTTCATCATGCAGTGCAATTTCAGGCGTATCGATATCGAATTTGAAATCAAAATCATCCAACCCTGATTGCTCTTCCTGCGCTGAAAAATCAAAGCTGTCCATACTTTCTATACTTTCGCCCTGACCATCCTTGTGCATTGCATCATCAGGCAGATTGAAATCGAATTCATCGAACTGTTCATTGCCACCATCAGCCGTATCATCCTCCCGGGAATCGAGATCAAAAGCGCTCAAGTCGAAATCGACACTTTCAGTCTCTTCCTTCAGCTCTGAAGATTCGGCTCCTTCCAGCGTATCCGGCTGCCCGGCGTTGAATTCATTCAAATCAAAATCCAGTGAATTATCCACCACGATTTCACCTGCATCCTGCAATTCTTCCGGCACTGTTTCTTCAGAATCAGAAGTTGAAAAATCCTCCATCTGCAAATCAACTTGCTCGCTGCCAGCCGTGCTGATTTCATCCACGGACAATCCCGGCAAATCGATACTGGTGGCAACGCTTGCATTGTGCGTCGGCGCATCTCCCTGTTCTTCCGAAGTTACTGGCGCTTCCGGCGCATCCAGTTTGGATTCCTTGGCAGCACCGGTCTCTTTGAAGGTTGCCATGCTGTCGGACACTGCGTCACCCAACAATGCTGAATCGGGAATGATTTCATTGCCCATTTCGACAACCTTGGCCCAAAATCCAGCATCGTCCTTCTTGCCTGATTCAGCCAGATCACTGGCATAGGCGGCGAATGCATCTTTGTTCTCATTGGCATAGAAAATTTCCAACAGTTTCAATTTACACTCGTCACGCTCCGGATGATCCGCTATCGCCTGCCGCATCAGTTCTTCGGCCTGCTGGTAACGCCCGTAGGCGAGATACACGTCGGCCTCGGAAATCGGGTCCACTTCGTTTTGTTCCGTTTCAAAAGCATCGAAATCACTGGGCGTGAATTCACTCAAGAACGAACTTTCTCCG
>JAJRWJ010000058.1 GCA_024276805.1 Gammaproteobacteria bacterium | reverse complement strand
TACAACAAAATTGTCGGCGTTAATCGCGTGCATACTGTGCAGTCAATAAATGGCTGGTTTGGCTATAAAAAGTCTGAACTTTTTGGGCTGGATCCCGCGCGCGTTTACTGGTTGCAGAACAAGCCCGTGGATTTGGCGCATCCGCATCTCGCCGATCTGTCAAAAAATGTGCTTGTCGACAATGTGAGCGTTACGGAATACGGCGGACATTTTTCGCTTGCATCTTATGCCAGCCGCTCTCTGGTGGATTTGATAGACCTGCTGCCGGAAGCAGAAACTGCAATTCGCAGGAATGGTCAATTGCAGGAATTCGGGGATGGGGCAGTTGTGCATGCTGCTCTGGTAACGCTGAACGGGGTAACCAAAAAGGGAATCGAAACTCATCCGCCGTACGTTACAGCACCGGGCGAAGTTGTGTTTACTTTTAATATCGCTTTGCCGGATTCGCCGGGTATTTCTCTCTCCTTTTTTGCCGGACTGGACGAAGGTGCCAAGGAATCGGATGGTGTGGATTTTTTCGTGGAAGTTAATGGTAAGCAGGTTTTCAAAGCACTGGTCAAAGAAAAAGTCTGGCACGATTTCACCGTCAACCTGGATGCCTGGCGCGGTCAGACAATTCAGTTAACCCTGGGCAATGACCCGGGTCCGCCTGGTAGCAATACCCACTGGGACTGGTCGCGATGGGGTGAAGTAAACATCAGGATTGCAGCGGAAAAACAATATGCCGCCCAATTGTTTGTGCCAGAAGAAGCGGATATAAGTGGCGGCGACGTTTCGCGCCTGGACGATCATTTGCATGAAATCAAAGGCACGCTTCCGGCAGAATTGACGTTTGCGATCAAACGCCCTGCGGTTGAAATTCCTTATGCTATGTTGCAGGATTTTGATGGCAGCGTTGGCACCAATTCCAACAGTCTTTATTTTTTCGACAAACGACCATGGAATGCCGGTGAGATCCGCCCGGTTTCCTGCAACGGGATCAGCAAAACCGCCATCAGCGGGCACCCTCCGCGGCAGGGGAGTACGGTTATTCAGCAAATTATCACGCTGCCGAACGAAACGCCGCTGGCTCTATCCGGCAGCTATGGTATTGCGGATGGTGCCAGTTCTACCGGCGTTTTTTTCACCGTTTATGTGAACGGTCAGCAAGTCCTGTCGGAATTCACGGACAGGTCCAAGTGGTATGATTTTGCTGTCGATCTTTCTGCGCATGCCGGCAAAAGCGTTGTGCTGGAATTTGTGACGTCACCAGGAGAAGATGATCATTGGGACTGGGCCAATTGGGCGGACTTGCGAATTTCCCGGACGATAGTGGATGGCGGAAACGGAAATGTTGCGGATCATTTTCAATTGTCTCTTCCTTACCCCAATCCGTTTAACAATTTCACCACGATGAATCTGAATATCCCGCGCAAAGGCGATGTTCACTATAGCATTTATTATGTTCTCGGCCGAAAAGTTCTGGATCGAAAAGTATCAATCTCTGAAGCCGGACAGCACGTCATTAGCTGGGACGGACACGATATGAATGGCAACGTTGTCAGTTCCGGAATTTATTTCTGGCAAGTTCAATTCAAAGACGGACTGTGGGTGAAGAAAGTTTTATTGCTAAAATAGCAGAATAATTTTCTCGCTTTCCATGTATTCTGTGGGCCATCTTTCTTTTCAGACAAAAATCAAGGATCCCTTATGATTTACAGAACATTGATTTTCATTCTCTTGCTCCTTCCCGGCCTACTGCCGGCTGGAAGTTCCTCTTTGTTCCAGCCGTTGAATGCGGATGGTTTCATCCGCTCCTGGTTGGTTCTCGGGCCGTTTTCCAATTCGGCGCCGGGTGTGACCAGGATCGGTGAACACGGCGAAGGCTGTTTTGGATTTCACAACGACCTGCTGGCCAAAGCCGGTGGCGAGGCCAACGCCAGTCCCGTGGCAGGTGAATCAGTTCAGTCCATTGTTGGCGAACAGCGAACCTGGCAGCTCTTTTTCAGCACCTCCGAGTGGATCGATTTCAATACCTATTTTTCCCCAAATGAGGATGTGGCCGCCTACGCCTTTGCTGTGCTGTCGGTTAAGGAGGACACGCCCATCTCGTTTGGCCTGAGCCACAACGACGGCATGAAAATCTGGCTCAATGGCGAGCTTGTGTATGCAGAACATCCCGCCCATATCGCGCTGAATTCCGTCATGCTGCCGATCACTCTGCGTCATGGAGACAATCGACTGCTGATCAAAGTCGATGAGAAAAAGGGCGAATGGGGTTTCGCGCTCTCCGTACGTCCGATAAAAGAAGGTCAAGAACTGAACGCAAGCGTGCGAATTCCTGTTGTTGATAATCCCGACGAATTAGCGGCTATTCTGTTTCGAGCCGGTGCTTTGCACAATGCCGAGGTTTTGGCCAATGAACCGCTCTATTTCACTTTTCCGATGGCGGGCCTCATCCTGCCCGGCGAGGTCAGGCTGCCCCTGGTCCTGCAAAGCGATGACGGACGAGAGGTGCAGAGGCAGACCATCGAGTTGGGCCGCGCACTAAGAGCTACCTACCCGCTGTCATGGAAATTGCAGCAGGGCGAGTATCGATTGTCGTTGGTGGGCAGATCGGATATTCCGGCCAAAGCGCTAAAAGTCATCGCGGCCAATGTTTTCAACCAGGATCCTGAACAGAGCGTGGGACAAAGGCCCTACGAGATGGGTGACCGGCCGGGCGCCGTCAATCCGCTGGTGGATTTCGAGGACCTGACGGGCTGGTGGGTCCGCTCGCAGAACGGCGCTTCCGCCCGAAT
>JAJRWJ010000466.1 GCA_024276805.1 Gammaproteobacteria bacterium | reverse complement strand
TATAGTCATGGCCGGTATTATTCTCCCTACCGAGATGGCTTCAGACATGGGCAGGGTCACTACGGTTACCGGAACCATTATTACAGAGGCAAGCATGGTCGATATTATGGTGGTTATGGGCGCTACTACGGAAACAGTCATTACCCCCATGCGTATCGTCCCCGTCATGGCCGTCATTATTACCGCAGGCATGGATATGGTCATTTTAATCATGGCTATGCTGAATCTCATCGGCGTCATGGGCGATACTGACAACGATCCCGGTAAAAATGTTTCTGATTACGTATGACCCTCAGCGATGCCGAAACCTTATAAATCCTGTCACCGCGACGCAATAGGCTGCTTTATCGTTCCCTTGCTCTGCGTGGGAATTCCTGGGATGAAGATAATTCCCCTGCTGCAGGTCATTGCCAATAGTTTTTTTATGTCATGCATGTTAGAGTCAGTGTGGATATATGTCAGGAATGGATGTTGCCTGGAACAATCAGCCAATCAATAACGGATATTGATCCGGCACAGGGGGGCTCGGTATATTTACATATTCAAAAGCCATAAGCCATTGCTTATGCATAAATCAGCGCTCGAAACTGTGTGTTCCTGGTAAATAAACATAAAATTAGAACGTCCAGTGACTGTATGGGCATTAATCCAAAATACCTGCAAGCAATTGCTGAAATAATATTGTAAACCTGAAAGTACTATATAATTCACTGATATGAAAGATAATTATGATGTCGTAGTGGTTGGTGGAGGCATGGTTGGTGCGGCATTTGCCTGTGCCTTGGGCAATAGTGGCCTGAGTGTCGCGGTGCTTGAAAAAGTCATGCCCGAACCCTTTTCTTCCGATCAGCCGCATGATTTGAGGGTTTCCGCTTTGAGCATCGCTTCACAAAATATTCTGCAGTCGGTGGGCGCATGGCAGGGGATCATCGATCGACGCGCCTGTCCTTACCGACGCATGCGGGTCTGGGAAAGCCAGGGTGAGACGGAGTTTTGCAGTGATGCTATCGATCGCTCTGAATTGGGTTTCATCGTTGAAAACCGGGTCACACAACTGGCTCTGTTGGAAAGACTGGAGACATTCGGCAACATCGATTTGTTGTGCCCCGCCGGGATCAGTGCAATTGATTACATCCCTGGAAATTCGCGCTTGCAACTGGATAGTGGAAAGACTATTTCAGCGCGGCTGCTGGTGGCCGCAGATGGTGGCCAATCACGCGTCAGACAGGCAGTGGGGATTGGCGTGACCAGCTGGGACTATGAGCAGCATGCCCTGGTCATTTATATCGAAACGGAATACGGGCAGCAGGATATTACCTGGCAGCACTTCGTTCCCAGTGGTCCCCAGGCATTTTTGCCGTTGACCGGCAATCACGGCTCGATTGTCTGGTATAACTCTCCGGACGAAGTGCGGCGTCTGAAAAAGTTGTCCCATGCTGCTTTGCGGGTCGAGGTGATGCAGGCTTTTCCCGCCTGTCTGGGTGAAGTCCAACGCATCATAGCGACAGCCAGCTTTCCTCTCAAGCGGCAGCATGCCCAGCATTATGTCAAAGCCGGTGCGGCTCTGGTTGGAGATGCGGCGCATATGATCAATCCCCTCGCAGGGCAAGGGGTCAACATCGGGTTGTTGGATGCCGCGGCATTGGCGCAGGTGATCGTTGAAGCTTCGGACAGTGCCCGGGATATAACCAGCCTCCGGGTTTTGCAGCGCTACGAAAGAATGCGGCGCAATGAAAACCTGAAAATGATGACCATCATGGATATTTTTTATCGGCTTTTCAGCAATCGAGTCCTGCCATTGAAACTGTTGCGTAACCTGGGTTTGGGGTTGGCCGGGCGTTTGACACCGGCAAAAAATAAAATCATGCGTTATGCGATGGGGCTGGAAGGCAATTTGCCAAAGCTGGCGCGGGGAGAACGGATTAACTGACCTGGAGGCAATAGTTCTGTATTGCTGAATGTCGCACAGGAGGACTGGTAAAATCAATAATTTAGTCTAGAGTATTAAATATTGGCTTTAACGGGGAAGAAAGTGTCATGTCCGAAAAAAGACTCTATCCCAGGGTTGCTGCAACACTGCCCGCAGTGATCGCTGATGAAGATGGTTTTCGTTATAAAACGGTTGCCTTGAATGCCTCCAGTGACGGCCTCTGTATCCAGTGTGACACGGCGGCACGCAATATTTTCACGCCGGGTGGCAGCTTTATTCGTGATGGCCGGCCTGTTGAGCTCTATGTCTGGCTGGATTTGCCCAACAATGGTCAACTGAGTGCGCGTTGTCATATTACCTTTTCCCGGAGAATTGCCAGGGATGTTTGCCAGATTGGCATGCGTTATATGGATTTTGATCAGGAGGGCTATAACAAACTGCTCCAGTTTATCGAGTCATCCGCCTCTTCCAATGAGACCTGTTCGGCGCATATCAGCAACTGATCGGTAAGCGAACGGGTTGTTTTCGATAAAAACCGCTGCATGCCGATTCCGGTTTTTCTGGCGCAACGACCATTTTCCCTGTTCACGAAATTTCATCCTATCCAAGTACAGCATCCATTGTTCTTTGATGCTGCGCATTGTCATATGTAACCTATTGATAGATAGATTATTAAGCATTTATGGGTAATGGCCAGTCCTAGCTCCCATTGGGTTCATCCAGAATGTTCAGGATGCTGTGGCGAAGTTTGTCTTGTCTTTGTATGTCGGTGATGGCGTTTGAGCGTGTGTCGCTGATATAGAACATGTCTTCCACACGGCTGCCGATGGTGGTGATTTTTGCATTGTGCAGGATGATCTGATGCTTGCGAAAGGCTTTGCCTATCTTCGACAGCAGTCCTGCCCGGTCGGTGGTGATCAATTCCAGAATAGTCTGTCCATGCATCGGATCTTCATGAAAATGGATTTCTGTGGCTATGGGGAAGTGTTTGGCCTGTCGTGAGACGCGGTTGATGTTTCTTTGCCTCTTCACCCGGCCCACGAGCAGGTTCTTTCTCAATGTCGTGCAAATGCGCAGCTCCCGGAAAAAGTCCTTGATCGGGTCGCCGGATTGCTCCAGTACCTGGAAGCTGTTCAGGACAAACTCGTTTCTGGTGGTGATGATTCTGGCATCGAGTATGGTCAACCCCAGCTGATCCAGTGTCGCGGTGCAGATGGAGAACAGATAGTCGGCATTTTTGGTGTAGACGAATACTTCCGCGCTGCCGCGCTGGGTTTGTGGACGCAGCAGCACCAGTGGCAGTTCATCGGCGCCGTTGGCGGCGATGGCGATGGTCTGCCAGACGATTTCTTCGGCGGTATATTTCAGAAAATATTCGTCGCTGCTGAATTTCCAGGTCTTGTCGATCGTGGTGGCTCGGACACCAAGTTTCAACAGTTCGTTTCTTGTCTCGGTCTTGGTTTCACTGATTCTTTCGCTGATCGCCATCGGGGTCTGCAGGCCGCGACGTATGGCCTTGTGTGTGGCCACATAGAGTTCCTTCAGCAGGGAGTCCTTCCAGGAATTCCAAAGCTTCGGGCTGGTCGCGCGAATGTCGGCCACGGTCAGTAAATACAGATAATTCAAGCGCTCATGATTTTTTACCAGTGAGGCAAATTCGTGAATGATGTCCGGATCACTGATGTCCTTGCGCTGCGCGGTCATGGACATGATCAGGTGATGCCGGACCAGCCAGCAGATCAGTTTCGTGTCGTGTTGGGACAAGTCGTGCCGTTGGCAGAATTCCCTGGCGACTTCCTCGCCGAGAACGGAATGATCGCCACCACGGCCTTTGGCGATGTCATGAAACAAGCCGGCCAGATACAATATCTCCGGTTTGTTGATGTGCAGGAAGACGTCGTTGCAGAAGGGCAGTTCCTGATTGTGTTTCTCCAGGGAAAAACGGCGCAGATTTCTGATCACGAACAGGGTGTGTTCATCGACGGTATAAATATGAAACAAATCATATTGCATGCGTGCGACAATATTGGCAAAACACGGCAGGTAGGCGGAGAGTACGCCGTAGCGGTTCATGCGTCGTAGCTGATGGGTGAGTCCGTGGGATTGCCGGAAAATTTCGATGAACAGGCGGCAAGCCTGTCTGTTGCTGCGGAATTCAGCGTCGATCAGTGGCAGGTTCTTTCTGATCAGTCGGATGGTCGTCGCCCGGATGCCTTTCAGTGATGGCCGGTGCTGCAGGATCAGGAAAATTTCCAGCAGCGCCAGAGGCTGTCGTTCAAAAATCTGTTCGTTGGCAGCCTCGAGATAACCACAAATGGAATTGAAATTGGCGTTGATGGCAATGGTCTTGCATTCTTCGGGTTTACTGACGAAGCGTTCCCGGAACAGCTGCAGCAGCATTTCATTGAGCCGCTCTATCCGGACCACGGTTTTGTAGTAGTGCTGCATAAACTGTTCCACGTCCCGGTTGTGGCCATCGTCGACGAAGCCGAAGCGGGCGGCGAGTTCACGCTGATAGTCGAACAGCAGACGGTCTTCGCCGCGCCCGGTCAATAAATGCAGGGCATAGCGTATACTCCACAGAATCCGTTGCGCGGCAATGAGTTCTTTATATTCGGATTCCGGCAGGAATTCATATTTTACCAGGTCCTGCAGTGTCTCCGAATGGTATTGGCGCCTGAACACCCAGGCAATGATTTGTATATCCCGCAAGCCTCCCGGACCCTCTTTGATATTGGGTTCCAGGTTGTAGGCCGTATCATGGAATTTTGTGTAGCGGTGTTTTTGTTCATCCATTTTCGCCAGAAAAAACTCCTCGGCTGGCCAGATTTCGTTCGCTGCGATACGCTTCTCGAGCGCTTGAAAGAGGTTTTCATCACCGCCAATCAGACGCAGTTCCAGCAGGCTGGTCATGATGACCTGGTCCTGCCGTGCTGCCGCGATGCATTCAGAGATGGTGCGCACGCTTTGGCCTGGCTTCAGGCCGATATCCCACAGGAAGCTGAAAAAATCAGACAGCTGCTCAGTAAAGTCGGCGTCATATCCGGCGTCGATCAATACCAGAATGTCGATATCGGAGTGCGGGAACAATTCTTTCCGTCCATATCCCCCGACTGCGATCAGACTGTGTCTGCCGCACTGCGGGCCAAGAAAATGTATCCAGGCAGAGATCAGGATCTGGTCGATAAAATCCGACTTCGTCTCGAGCAAGGGTGAAACGGAATGCTGTGGATCAAATTTTGCTTCGAGCTCGGCACTTTTTTGCTGCAGCAGTTGTTTGAATAGATCGATGCTGTTGGCAGCGGCAAAAAAATCACTATAGACAGGTTGCGGTTTATTTTTAGTCACATTTCCTCTCGGCGCCATGTCAGAATTTCATGGCCATTATCGGTCACCAGAATGGTGTGCTCCCATTGTGCGGAGAGGCTGCGGTCTTTGGTGACTGCGGTCCAGCCATCGGACAGAACCTTGACATGGCGCTTGCCGATATTCAGCATCGGCTCGATGGTGAATATCATGCCGGTCTGTAAAACCGCACCCTGGCCGGGTTTGCCATAGTGCAGGACCTGGGGGTCTTCATGGAATTGCCTGCCGATGCCATGTCCACAAAATTCACGGACCACGGAATAACGGTTGGATTCAGCATGTTTCTGGATGGCGCGGCCGATATCACCCAGTGTGGCGCCTGGTTTGACTTGTTCTATACCCAGATACAATGATTCCTGGGTGATTTTTACCAGGCGTCGGGCGTGCAGCGAACATTCGCCGAGCAGAAACATTTTGCTGGTATCGCCATGATAATCATCTTTGATTACCGTGATATCGATATTGACGATATCACCTTTTTTGAGTTTTTTTGAGCTGGGTATGCCGTGACAAACCTGATGGTTTATAGATGTGCAGATGGATTTTGGAAAACCGCGATAATTCAATGGCGCTGGTATCGCCTTTTGTACATTGACGATATAATCATGGCAGATTTGATCCAGCTCGTCGGTGGTGATCCCGGGAACGACGTGCGGTTCAATCATTTCCAGGACATCGGCAGCCAACTTTCCGGCGATGCGCATTTTATCAATTTCAGCTGCTGTTTTAATCGAAATACTCATGAATTTGTGTTTGTATTTGTGGGGTTGGACTGAATGACGTCAATCGGCGGCATAAGAATTCCTGCGCTAGCCGGTATGCGCGGCTATGGGGCGGGTGATTCGGCGTTTGGTTCTGTATTTAGGGATAACCAGTTTATCAGATATTTAATTGTTGTGAAAAAAAAACTATGGTATAAAGGGAAGTTCATTTTTTACGCCCGTAATCGGGAATTTAATACTCACACTTTATCGACACGTTTGGTAGGGTGCCGGACTTCTTCAAGAAATTCGGTTGCCGGACGGGATGGGTGGAGGCGTAACCCACTATCGGAACAACACTGACAATTGTTCCGGTAAACTTTATGTTAGGAGAAAACAATGACAGCAGTTTCCATGCGTCAAATGCTTGAGGCAGGTGTGCATTTTGGACACCAGACACGTTACTGGAATCCCAGGATGGCGCCCTATATCTATGGCGCGCGCAGTAAAATTCATATCGTCAATCTGGAAAAGACCCTGCCTCTGTTCAACGATGCAATGAATTATCTGGGACAAATGGCCGCCAACAAGGGAACGATTCTTTTTGTTGGCACGAAAAAATCGGCGCGCAAGGCAGTAGCCGAAGAAGCGCAACGCTGCGGCATGCCCTATGTCGATCATCGCTGGTTGGGTGGTATGTTGACCAACTTCAAGACCATCAAGCTCAGAATCAATCGCTTGAAGGAGCTTGAAGCCATGCAGGCGGATGGCAGTTTGCAGCAACGCTTCAGTAAAAAAGAGGCCTTGGGCATGGAGCGAGAACTGGCCAAGCTGGAACGCAGTCTGGGGGGTATCAAAGACATGAAAGGCGTCCCGGATGTATTGTTCGTTCTGGATGTCGGTTATGAAAAAAATGCCGTGTTGGAGGCGAAAAAGCTGGGTATTCCAGTAGTGGGTATTGTCGATACCAACAATTCCCCCGATCAGATCGATTATGTCATTCCTGGCAATGATGATTCCATTCGCTCCATAAAGCTGTATTGCCAGAGCGCTGCTGCAGCAATTCTGGAGGCTAAAACAGCTGGTCTGGAGATGTCTGCAAAGTCCGATGATTTTGTCGAGGAACCTGTGGTTGCGAAAGACGAAAATGTTGCTGTGGACAGTGACGCTGCCGCGGATGAATAATCGCTGACGACACAGGATATATACCCGCACATGATTTTTCAGTACCCGAGTGAGCATTTTTGTCCATGGGCGTGTTGCAAGGCCTGCTGTGCAGGTTTACTGCAGCGGCTGTTTCTCATCCTGCCTATGACAGGAAGCTCCCTCCCTCAATGCTGAATATACACATGTGAAGAGTACACGATTATTGTCAAAATCGCTGTTTATCATAGGCCGATGCAAACTGCCATGAGCAACGGCGAGATGAATTCCAACGCCCCCTTTTCGGGGCGTTTTTATAGTTGAAAAGTTTTTTTAAGGTACAAGACACAATGAGTATTACTGCTGCAATGGTGAAGGAACTGCGTGAAAGAACCGGTTCCGGGATGATGGAATGTAAAAAGGCGCTGGTTGAGACAGGTGGTGATCTGGAGGCGGCCATCGAACAGATGCGCAAATCCGGAATGGCGAAAGCCGATAAAAAATCGGGTCGTATAGCTGCCGAAGGTTGCATTGGCGCGAAACTGAGTGACGATGCAAAAATAGCGGTGATGGTCGATATCAACTGTGAAACGGATTTTGTCGCCAAGGGTGATGATTTCGTCAATTTTGTCAATGACGTTGCCCAGGCATTGCTGACAACGGATGTGGGCAACGATGAGCAGCTGCTGGAAATGCCGCTTGCCAACGGAAAAACGGTTGATGAAACCCGCCGGGAATTGATCGCCAAATTAGGCGAAAACATAACCATCAGACGTTTCATCAAGTTCTCCGCGACGCAGGGTGGCTGTGGCTGCTATCTGCACGGCAGCCGTATCGGCGTGATTGTCGAGCTTTCCGGGCCGGATGCCGAATTGAGCAAGGATATTGCCATGCACATTGCCGCAAGTAATCCGTTTTGCATTGCCGAACAGGATGTACCTGCGGAAATGATTGAAAAAGAAAAGCAGATTTTTACCGCCCAGGCCGAAGAAAGCGGCAAGCCCGCTGAAATCGTTGAGAAAATGATAGCTGGACGAATCAGGAAATATCTGGCTGAAATTACTTTGCTGGGCCAGCCATTCATCAAGGACGACAAGCTTACCGTCGGCAAACTGGTCGATGGAAAAGGATTGTCGGTATTGCGTTTCAGTCGCTTTGAAGTGGGTGAAGGCATAGAGAAAAAAGAGGAAAACTTTGCCGAGGAAGTGATGGCGCAAGTGAGAGGAGAATAGCCTTGTCATTACCACTCCGGCTGCCAGCTGGAGGAGTGTCCGTCATTCTGCGACGGGCCCCGAGCCGGCACAGGGAGGTGCCGACATATCAATGCCATCAGGCCGATGATGATGAATAAAACATCCCATGGATGGGTGTTTAAAGACTCTAACTAATTTATACTCACGGTTACCGCGATTATGAGCAAACTGATATGCCGAAGAATCCTTCTTAAATTGAGTGGCGAAGCGCTGATGAGTGCACACGGCGGCAGCATCGATGCCGCAATCGTCAAACGTTTGGCCAGTGAAGTGAAGGAATTATGCGATGCCGGCATTCAGGTCGGCCTGGTTATTGGTGGCGGCAATATTTTGCGTGGCGCCGATAAGGCATCGGAAGGACTGGATCGGGTCACCAGTGATCAGATGGGCATGCTGGCAACAGTGATCAATGCGTTGGCCTTGCAGGATGCACTGGAATATTTAGGACAGCCGGTCCGAGTCATGTCGGCACTACGCATCAACCAGGTCTGCGAAGATTATATCCGCCGCAGAGCGATCAGGCATTTGGAAAAAGGCCGTATCGTCATTTTTTCTGCCGGCACCGGCAACCCATTTTTCACCACCGATTCAGCAGCCAGTCTGCGTGCAATAGAAATCAATGCGGAATTGATGATCAAGGCAACCAAGGTCAAAGGGGTCTATTCGGCTGATCCTGAAAAAGTACCGGATGCATTATTTTATTCACGCCTGACCTATGATGAAGCATTGGATCAGCGCCTGAATGTCATGGATGCAACCGCCCTGGTATTATGCCGTGACAACAATCTGCCCATGCGGGTGATGAATATTTTTGATCAAGGGGCGGTTATGCGCCTGATGCAAGGCGCCGACATCGGCTCTTTGATACAAACCTGAGTGCAGCTTGTCAGGAATGTCTCCGGCATCGGCCGGGATGCTGCAGATGAATCTGTTGCCGTCAGGGATACTGGCTTACAGTATGAACGCACTTTCCTGTCAGTTACCAATGGGACAGAAAATAATATAAAAATGTCAACCGTGTGTTGCCAGTGATAAATGAGGAATTAAAATGATCAACGATGTCCAACAGGATGCTTCGAGCCGCATGAAAAAAAGTGTCGCGGCCCTGAAGTCGGAATTGAGCAAAATCAGGACAGGCCGGGCACATCCCAGTTTGCTGGATCAGATTAGGGTGACCTATTATGGTTCTGAAACCCCGTTATCCCAGGTGGCCAATGTTGCGATAGAGGATTCCCGGACATTGACTGTGACACCCTGGGAAAAAAGTATGGTTCAGGCAGTGGAGAAAGCCATCATGTCTTCCGATCTGGGATTGAATCCGGCAACCAGCGGTACTGTCATTCGCATCCCCTTGCCGCCCTTGACGGAGGAACGTCGACGTGATTTGGTGAAACTGGTGAGGCATGAAGCGGAAAATGCCCGGGTGGCGATCAGAAATATCCGTCGTGACGCCAATTCTGAAATAAAGGAATTATTGAAGGAAAAGATGATTTCCGAGGATGAGGCGCATTCATCCGAAGATAAAATTCAAAAAATTACCGACCAGTTCATCAAGGAAATTGAAAAGCTATTGGAGCAAAAAGAAGCAGATTTGCTTTCCATGTAAGCACTATCAGAACTTGCTCTGTAGACAGGTGAAATCATGCAGGATGAACATATTCCCTTGACGGCGAACGAGGCGCTTCCACGGCATATTGCCATTATTATGGACGGCAATGGCCGCTGGGCGCAGAAGAGGTATTTGCCACGAGCGGCAGGGCATCAGGCGGGCGTCAAGACGGTCAGAAATATCGTTGACTACTGCGCCAGACATGCCATCGAAGTATTGACGCTGTTTGCTTTCAGCAGTGAGAATTGGCGACGTCCAAAAGAGGAGGTATCGCTGTTGATGGGTCTGTTTATGGCTACTTTACAGAGGGAAGTCAACAAGTTGGATGAAAATGGCATCCGTCTGCGCTTCATCGGTGACAGAAGCGCTTTTTCTCCACAGCTGCAGGAAAAAATTATTGCTGGAGAGCGGCAAACCGCGAACAATGCCGGTTTGAATCTGGTGATTGCGGCAAATTACGGAGGGCGATGGGATATGTGTCAGGCCATGCGCAAGATTGCGGCCAAGGTCGGGATGGGCGAAGTGGCAGTGGATGACATCGATGAAAAACTGATCAGTGAGCAGTTGTCGATCGCCGATTTGCCGGAACCCGATCTGTTCATACGTACCGGCGGCGAAAAGCGGGTCAGTAATTTCCTGTTATGGCAGTTGGCCTACACCGAATTATATTTTACTGAAACACTGTGGCCGGATTTCGATCAGCAGTGTCTGGAGCAGGCAATCCAGGATTTTTCCACCCGGGAACGGCGCTTCGGTTATACTGGCGCGCAAATTCATGCGGCAAGCCAGGATCACTAGTACTCCGTTATTTTTAGATGGAAACTAAATAGACTCTCCGCACATGACATCATTATCGCAGCAGCCCCTTTTTTGCCGATGGCTACGTTGAAAAACCTTGCTGTAGATTGCTACAGCGGCGTTTTTTCGCCTTGCCCTCGACAGACAATGAAGCACCGAAATGCTGATGTCACATGCGAAGAGTATACAACCATAGTTCCCATGCTCTGCGTGGGAATTCGTGGCTGGACGCACCTGCGTCCCGTGACGCTGCAGCGTCACAAATTGCATTCCCACGCAGAATATGGGAACGATTGGTATCCACCAAAAAAGTAGACGTGTCACAGATACAGCAGCATTTTTGTACTGATGGACAGGGACATAATCAATAATTTGTATGTCATGCGCATCATCAAAGAAAAATGGATGCTGTGCTGGTTCATTTCTTTCAACTTTCAATCGAATAATCAATAAATAAAAAATGTTAACCAAGCGAATCATCACTGCTTTAATTATCGCTCCTCTTTCCATTTGGGCCGTCATTGCATTGTCCTATGATTATTTTGCCCTGGTTTGGGGGGTATTTATATTGTTCGCCGCCTGGGAATGGGCAAACCTGGCTGGTTTTACCCGCTGGCCGATGCGCTTGCTGTTTTTGCTGGCATTGATCGTGCCGATGATAGGCATTCATTACTGGACAATGGTACTGGAATTGATTGCGCAAACATTCAACTGGCCGGATGTCAGAAATCAGTCCGGTATCCTGGAGTGGCTGGTGGCGCCTGCGGTGCTTTGGTGGTTTGTGGCGATGGTTTTGTTGCGCAATTATGCCGGGGTATTGTTGCAGCGCAAGATCAGCAGGCATCTTAAAGCCTTGCTGGGCTGGTATTTGCTGTTGGTGGCCTGGGCTTTCCTGGTCCGTTTGAAACAATTATATCCTGTGGAGATGACGGTATATCTTCTGTTGCTGATTTGGGGTGCGGATATTGCCGCCTATTTTGTCGGTAAAAAATTCGGTTCCAGCAAACTGGCGCCAGATATCAGTCCGGGTAAAACCGTAGAGGGCATGTATGGCGCGTTGGCAGCGGCCTGTGTCTGCGCGGTGATTTTGGCAGTCGTCTTTGGCTTTTCTTTTTTTATCGCTTTGGACATGGTGTTACTGTCTGTCATAACGGTAATGATTTCCATTTATGGCGATTTGTTCGTCAGTCTGTTGAAGCGCCAGAGAGGCGTAAAGGACAGCGGAACCTTGCTGCCTGGCCACGGTGGCGCCCTGGATCGGCTCGACAGTATCATTGCCGGCATCCCGGTTTTTTATGCGGGCATCTTTTTGCTCTTTTATCTACTCTACGGGATGGGAACATGAAAGGCATATGCATTCTCGGCGCAACCGGTTCGATAGGTGTCAGCACCCTGGATGTCGTTGCCAGACATCCGGAGTTGTACAATGTCGTGGCTTTGACGGCGAATACCAATATCGAGGATTTGTTTCAGCAGTGTCTGGTTCATCATCCGGAATTTGTTGTGGTGGTCGATACCGACAAGGCGCTGCAGATGCAGGAACAAATCAGCTCATCCCCGGTACCGGATATCAAGGTTTTATCCGGGAGTGATGCGCTGGAACAGGTGGCAATACTGGACAATGTGGATTCGGTCATGGCCGCTATCGTCGGTGCGGCCGGGTTATTGCCCACTTTGGCGGCCGCGAAAGCGGGGAAAAATGTTTTATTGGCAAACAAGGAAGCCCTGGTAATGTCCGGCGCCATTTTCATGCAGGTGATTGCTGAATCTGGAGCACAATTGTTACCCATCGACAGTGAACACAACGCCATTTTTCAGTGTATGCCGCATGGCTACCAGTCCGGGATGCGGGCGTCGACGGCACGGCGTATCCTGTTGACGGCATCGGGAGGTCCGTTCCGGGAAATGCCTCTCGAGCAATTACAACATGTCACGCCGGCGCAGGCCGTTGCCCATCCTAATTGGGATATGGGAAAAAAGATCTCGGTCGATTCGGCGACCATGATGAACAAAGGACTGGAGCTGATCGAAGCCTGTCTGCTGTTCAATATGCCGTCGGAAAAAATTCAGGTGGTCATTCATCCCCAGAGCGTGATCCATTCCATGGTGGACTATGTGGATGGCACCGTGCTGGCGCAAATGGGTAATCCGGACATGCGCATTCCCATTGCCCATGCCATGGCCTGGCCGGACAGATTTGCATCCGGAGCGGAACCTTTGAATATTTTCGACGTCCAACGACTGGATTTTGCAACACCTGATCTGCGGCGCTTTCCCTGTCTGCGACTTGCCTATGAAGCCATCGATGCCGGAGGCATTATGCCGGCAGTATTGAATGCCGCCAATGAAATAGCCGTTGCGGCCTTTTTGGACGGGCAGATTCGCTTTACCGGAATCCCTCAGGTTATTGAGCGCTGTTTGGAAAACTTCAGCGCAGACGAGGCTGACAGCTTGCAGACTATTTTGCGGGTGGATCAACAGGCCAGAGATATTTCCAATCAAATCATTCAAGAAATCAACGGTTAATGGATTTTATTCACTCCGCATTCTATTTTATTCTGGTAATCGGCATACTGGTTACTTTCCATGAATTTGGGCATTTCTGGATTGCTCGCAGATCCGGAGTGAAAGTCCTCAGGTTTTCCGTTGGTTTTGGCAGAGTCGTCTGGAGTTTCCAGAAATCACCAGAAGACACCGAATATGTGTTGTCGGCGATCCCCCTGGGTGGCTATGTAAAAATGCTCGACGAGCGTGAAGGCCCGGTAAGCAAAGAGGACTTGCCGTATGCTTTCAATCGCCAGCCTTTATACAAGCGGACTGCCATTGTCGCGGCCGGCCCGATATTCAATCTGCTGTTGGCCATCGTTTTGTTCTGGCTGGTTCTGGTCATTGGTGAAACCGGCATGCGGCCAATTGTCGGTCCTGTACCCGATGGCAGCCTCGCGGCACAGGCTGGTTTTATCGAAGGCGATGAAATTCAGTCGGTCAATGAACGATTCACGCCAACCTGGATGGAAGCCATGTCGGCGATATTTACCGCCGCTATGGAAGGCCGGCGACGGGTAGAAGTTGCCGTTACGTCCGCTGACGATATCAGCACTGTCAAGACCCTGGTTTTTCCGGAGGCGGTCAATCTGGAACCCGACCGACTGTATGAACGTATCGGCCTGGTTCCCTGGATGCCGAAAATCAGGCCTATTCTGGGCAAGGTCCTGCCGGATGGCGCTGCTGCAGCTGCGGGACTGATTTCTGGTGACGTCATCATCAGTGCTGACAATGTGGAAATCAGCGACTGGATGCAATGGGTGGAATATGTCCGCAGTCATGCGGGCGTGGCAATAGATTTGATCATCGAGCGCGACGGTGTGCGCATGCCATTGGTCATCACTCCCGCAACCGTGCAGTCAGAACAGGGGCCGGTTGGAAAAATCGGCGCGATGGTACAGGTTCCGGAGGGTTTGCAGGAATATTTGCGGGTCACCTATACTCTGCCGCCTGGCGCGGCATTGCTTGTAGCCTGTGAGAAGACCTATTTTTTCTCGGTAACCACTCTGAAACTGATGGGTTATATGCTGATAGGCCGGGCGCCAATTGAAAACCTCAGTGGTCCCATCAGCATCGCACAATATGCAGGACAGTCCGCCAGCATTGGTTTGACGCAATTTTTGAAGTTTCTGGCGGTGGTCAGTATCAGTCTTGGGGTGCTGAATCTGCTGCCGATACCGGTACTGGACGGCGGCCATCTGCTGTTTTATGCGATTGAAGCCATCAAAGGCAGTCCGGTATCGGAACGGACGCAGCTGTTTTTTCAGAATATTGGGGTGGCGTTGTTGATCACCTTGATGGTGGTGGCGACCTTTCTGGATTTTGAACGGCTGTTTCAGTAGCCATCCGCTTGAATACGAGAATATACATGAAATCGATAAAGAATATGACGCCATTGCTTCTGTTCGCAGTGCTGAGCAATTTTGCTGCAGCGGATGAGGCTCAGGTTCGACAGGCAATGGCCCAGGCCATGCCGACAGTCCAGCTCGATAGCATCGAGCCTTCTGTAATCAAGGGTTTGTATGAAGTTACTACGGGCGCCAGCATTTTTTATGTCTCTGCTGATGGCAACTATATACTGCAAGGGAAATTGTATGATTTGCGGAACCGGGTGGATTTGACCGAAGAGAAGCTGGCGGCCATCCGGGTTGCCGCGTTGGACAGGCTTGGCCAGGAAAACATGATCATATTCAAGCCTGAAAAAAGTCGCTATCAGGTGTCGGTGTTCACCGACATCGATTGTGGTTATTGTCGGAAATTACACTCGGAAATCGATCAATATCTGGCAAAGGGCATTACTGTTCGTTATCTGTTCTATCCCCGCGCCGGAAAGGGGTCGGAATCCTATAACAAGGCGGTTTCCGTATGGTGCTCGGATGATCGAAAGGCGGCGCTGACCAATGCCAAGAAGGGCAATACTCCGGAACAGAAAACCTGCGCCAATCCGGTAGACCGGCAAATGCAGCTTGCCCATGAATTCGGTGTACAGGGAACACCGATGCTGGTAACGGAAAAAGGTACGGTCTACCCTGGTTATCTGCCACCCGAGCAATTGGCGAAGTTTTTACAGGCGGAAAAGGCGCAATAATTCAGGGAACTGCTGGAGCGAATTTATTCGCGATTGGCACATTTTTTAACATATACTCTCGACCAGCGGCAGGGATCTTGTGCTGGAAAATTGCATTTATACGTTGTCTCAGATCATCCCTTTCAGGCGATACAGGTAATCCAGCGCCTGTCTGGGGGTGATGCCATCCGGGTTGATTTCTTGCAGCAGACAGATTGCCGGATGATTTTCCTTGGCGGAAAAAAGATCCAGCTGGGTACTGCCAAGTTCCTGTTGCTGCTCTATATAGGCATTGTCTTCCAGATGCCTCAGCTTGATTCTGGCCTTGTCGATCACTTCCCCGGGGACCCCGGCCAGCGCCGCTACCTGCAATCCATAGCTCTGGTTGGCCGGGCCATTTTTCACGGTATGCAGAAAGACGATGTTGTTGCCATGCTCCATGGCCTCCAGATGTACATTGGCAATATTTTGCTGTTCTTCCGCTAGGCTGGTCAACTCGAAATAATGGGTGGCAAACAGGGTGAATGCCCGGGTTTCCCTGGCCAGGTGGTCGGCGCAAGCCCAGGCCAGCGACATGCCGTCGAAGGTGCTGGTGCCGCGGCCAATTTCATCCATCAATATCAGGCTGTTGGTCGTGGCATTGTGCAGGATATTGGCCGTTTCCGACATTTCCACCATAAACGTCGAGCGTCCACTGGCCAGATCGTCGGAAGCGCCGATGCGGGTGAATATCCGGTCCACAGGACCGCAACGGAAGGCTATTGCGGGAACGAAGCAGCCGATGTGCGCCAGCAGGACGATCAACGCCGTCTGGCGCATATAGGTGGACTTGCCGCCCATATTGGGGCCGGTGATGATCAGCATGCGCAGCTGGTCGGAAAAATCCAGATCATTGGCGACGAAGGGGATATCGGAAACCTGCTCGACAACCAGGTGTCGTCCGGCTTCGATATGCATACCGGGTTCGTCCAGCAATTCCGGTCTGCACAGTTTCAGGCTTACGGCGCGTTCGGCGAAATCGACCAGTACGTCCAGTTCTGCCAGTGCGGCAGCGCACCGCTGTAAATCCGGCAGGGACCGGGCGATGATCTCCAGCAGTTCCTGATACAGGGATTTTTCGAAACTCAGGGATTTTCCCGGGCGCTGAGTACTTCCTCTTCAAACTTTTTCAGCTCTGCGGTGATGTAGCGCTCGACATTTTTTAATGTCTGTTTGCGGGTATAATGCTCGGGAACCAGTCCGGCCTGGGAGCGTGGTATTTCGATATAATAGCCATGCACCCGATTATAGTTGACTTTCAGGGCGCCGATACCGGTGTCCTGCTTTTCCCGGATTTCCATGTCGGTCAGAAACTGGTCGGCATGTTCACTGAGATTGCGCAAGGCATCCAGTTCCGGGTGATAGCCGGGTGCGATGACCCCGCCATCACGAATCAAGATTGGGGGGTTGTCGATGATGGCTCCCTGCAACAACGCCAGCAAATCAGGCTGTTCGGCAATTTCCTCCGCGAGTTTGCGCAGATGTGAACTGTCGACGGCGCGCAGCTGTTCCTGCAACAGTGGTAATATCGCCAGAGTATTGCGCACTACCAGCAGATCCCTGGGGCGGGCCGATTGCAATGCAATCCGGGCGCTGATGCGTTCGATGTCTCCGACTTGCCGGAGTGTTTGGTGCAGGCTTTCGTATTGCGCATCGCTGCACAGGGCATCGATGCTGTCGTAGCGCTTCTGTAGCAAATCCTGGTCGCGCAGCGGGCGGTGCAGCCAGCGGCGCAGCAGACGGGCGCCCATTGCCGTGGCGGTGTTGTCCAGAACCCCGGCCAGTGTATATTGCTGCCCGGAAGGATGGTAATCCAGTTCCAGGTTGCGTCGGCTGGCGGCATCCAGGATGACGCTGTCGGCGCTGTGTTCAACGCGAATGCCCTGCAGATGGCCCAGTGCCTGTTGTTGGGTATCATTGACATAGTGCAGCAGGCAACCGGCGGCGGCAATGGCCGCTGGCAGTTGCTCACAGCCGAAGCCACGCAGATCACGGGTGCTGAACTGCTTCAGAATCAGCTGGGTGGCGCTGGTGACATCGAAATGCCAGGATGGCCTCAGGGTCAGGCCGTGGCGATTGGCCAGCAGCGCTGGTACGGTCTGGCTTTCATCCAGCAGTATCTCGGCGGGATCGAGGCGCGCCAGTTCGCTCAGTGCCTGTTGCTCGGAGTTCAGCTGCTGTACGATAAAGCGGCCGCTGGTCAAATCCAGGCAGGCGATACCGTAGCCGTGTTGTTGCTTGATGTATGCCACCAGAAAATTGTCCTGGCGTTCTTCCAGCAGCGCTTCGTCGGTAACGGTGCCGGGAGTGATGATACGGACGACCTTGCGTTCCACCGGACCTTTCGATGTGGCCGGGTCGCCGATCTGTTCGCAGATGGCGATCGATTCACCCTGTCGGATCAGTTTGCCTATATAACTGTCGGCGGCATGATAGGGAATTCCCGCCATCGGTATCGGCGAGCCGGCAGACTGGCCGCGGCTGGTCAGGGTAATATCCAGTAATTGCGAGGCTTTTTTGGCATCATCGAAAAACAGTTCGTAGAAATCACCCATGCGATAGAATAGCAGTATGTCCGGATGTTCGGACTTGATACGCAGATACTGCTGCATCATCGGTGTGTGGGGGCTGGACGGTTTTTGTTTTGTACTCATCGGGTCATTTTATCAGGTGACTGCCAGCGGAGTAACCGGGAATGCTGAAACAGAGACGTGCACCACCCGGTTACACTGTAATTCACCGCGTCGGGGTGCGCATTGCATGCCTTGTCTGATTATTTTCGGATCAAAATCATGACCGACAGAGAGTTATATCGCTATGCGGAACGCTTGGGAGGATTGTTGAAAAGCCGGGGAGTGATGCTGGCTACAGCCGAATCCTGTACCGGCGGCTGGATTGCCCAGGCCATTACCGCGGTTCCCGGCAGCTCGGCCTGGTTCGAACGGGGCTTCGTCACCTATAGCAATATAGCGAAAATGCAGATGCTGGGCGTACAGCAGCAGACATTGCTGGAACAGGGTGCCGTCAGTGACGCGACAGCCAGGGAAATGGCGGCTGGCGCACTGATATGCAGTGAGGCGCATATTGCCGTTGCGGTAACCGGCATCGCAGGGCCAGATGGCGGCACAGATGCCAAACCGGTTGGCACCGTGTTCATCGCCTGGCAGGCAAAAGATCAGTCATGCCAAGTAGAACGAAGCTGTTTTCAGGGGGACAGACAGCAGGTGCGAATGCAGACCGTGGCACGGGCGTTGCAGAGGCTATGCGAGTTGGTGAGGTAAAGGGTATAAATAGTACTCTCAAAGATCGTCATTCCGGCATGGACTGCCGGAATCCAGGCTCCAGGGATGGCTTGAAACATGCCGTCCATGGCACTGGATGCCCGCTTCCCGGCGGGTATGACGAGTTAGCGGGGATTCTGACAAAGTAGAATTATTCAATGTGACAACGTAAAGTCAGGCCGGCAGCCGTTCCGGCATCAGCCAGATGCCAAAGGCGAGCGCCAGATAGAAGCTGGGTTGGGCATAATAATAGGTGCCATCGACAAGGCCCAGCACACTCAGGGAAACGATGACCGCACCGGCCATCAATGGTGTACTGTACAGCCGCGCGGCGGTCATGATGTGCTCCCTACAGCCCTGCCAGAACAGTTGCAGCCACAGACCAATGAACAGGGCAGTCCCGACCACGCCCCATTCCACCAGAAATTGTACGAAGGCATTGTGCGGCTGTACGGTCACCGTGACATGAGGCATCAACAGATAGCCTCTGGGACCCATGCCAAAGACCGGGTGCTGCTGTACAGACTG
>JAJRWJ010000465.1 GCA_024276805.1 Gammaproteobacteria bacterium | reverse complement strand
ACGATTTTTACCGACTCGGCATGAGGCAGATAGACTTTTACCAGGGGCTTGCCGTTTTTACTGTGCCGTCCCAGGACGGTATACGGATCATGATGCCTGGCTTCGATGATTTTCAATTCGTCCTTATCAAGCCTGTTACGCGATTGCTTGTTCACTTTTTAATGCCTCACGGAGTAGAATAGTGTTTTCTTAAATAAATATTACCAAATTCAGCAACCTTTGGGGTAGCTAAATTCCAGACCGAGGGTGAAAAATGTCAGAGTCCAGCAAGCAGCACCATGAACGTTTTGTCAGTCATTTGACCAGGAATACCATCGCCTTGATCCTGGCCGGAGGGCGCGGCTCACGATTGAAGGAAATGACCGACTGGCGCGCCAAACCCGCCGTACCATTTGGCGGCAAGTTTCGCATCATAGACTTTCCATTGTCCAACTGTATCAATTCAGGTATTCGTAAAATCGGTGTGTTGACCCAGTACAAGGCGGATTCACTGATCAGGCACATCCAGAAGGGCTGGGGGTTTTTAAGCGGCGAATTTGGTGAATATGTCGATTTGATGCCTGCCCAGCAAAGGATGGAAGGTTCCTGGTATGCCGGGACAGCCGATGCGATCTATCAGAATCTGGATATTTTGCGTTCCCGCAGCCCTGAATATGTGCTGGTGCTGGCTGGCGATCATATCTATAAAATGGATTACGGTGCGATGCTCGGGGATCATGCCGAGAGACAGGCGGATCTGACCATTGGCTGTATCGAAGTGTCCCTGAAGGATGCAACGGAATTTGGCGTCATGCATGTCGATGATGACCGGCGGGTTCTGGATTTCGTCGAAAAGCCTGAAAAGCCGCCGGTGATGCCGGGCCGCACGGATACCGCATTGGCGTCTATGGGGATCTATATTTTCAATGCCGATTTTCTCTTTGAACAATTGATCAAGGACGCCGACACGCCGAATTCCAGCCGGGATTTTGGCAAGGACATTATTCCCTCGGTGATCGACAAATACCGGGTCAACGCCTATCCTTTCCTGGATTTGCAGAGTGGCGAGCAGAGCTACTGGCGGGACGTTGGTACTCTCGACGCCTATTGGGCGGCAAACATGGAATTGATTGGCGTGCATCCCGATTTGAACCTTTACGACAATACCTGGCCCATCTGGACCTATCAGGCGCAGACGCCGCCGGCCAAATTTGTTTTCGACGATGACGACCGTCGTGGGCAGGCCGTGGATTCGATGATTTCCGGTGGCTGCATCATTTCCGGATCATCGGTCAAGCATTCCCTGGTGTTTTCCAATGTCCGGGTCAATTCCTTCACCACGGTAAAGGATTCCGTGGTGCTGCCCAGTGTCAACATCGCCAGGCATTGCCGGATCACCAAGGCGATTATCGAAAAAGGCTGCAATATACCGGAAGGAACGGTTATTGGCGAAGATCGGGCGGAAGACGAAAAAAGGTTTCGCGTCACCCCGGGTGGTGTGGTGCTGGTGACGCCGGACATGCTGGGACAGAAACTGCATTTTGCCAGATAAGCCATCTGCCATGCCGGATAATAATAAGAAAATAAAACTGGTACTGTGCTGGCACATGCATCAACCGGAATATCGGGATTTGAGCACCGGGGAATATATGTTGCCCTGGACTTATCTGCATGCCATCAAGGACTACGTGGATATGGCCGCGCACCTGGAAGCGGTGCCGACGGCCAGGGTGGTGGTCAATTTTGCCCCTGTTCTGCTGGAGCAGATCGAGGATTATGCCCGGCAGCTGCAGGACTATCTGCATGACCGCATTGCCATTCGTGATCCCTTGCTGGCGGCTCTGGTGGGGGTCTCCATTCCCTCCGACCCCGATGACAGACTGACGCTGGTGAAAAATTGCATGCGCGCCAACCGGGAACGGCAGATCAATCGCTACCCCCACTTCAGCCGCTTGGTGGAAATGGCGGAATGGCTGGAATCCCACCACGATGCGATCAAGTACGCCAATTCGCAGTTCATCGCCGACATGCTGGTCTGGTACCATTTGTCCTGGCTGGGCGAAACAGTCAAAAAAACCGATTTCAGAATCAAGCGGCTGCTGGAAAAAGGTGGTAATTACACACTGCACGAACGCATCGAAATGGCGGAGGTGATCAGCGAACTGCTTTCTTCGGTGATACTGCGCTACAAGGCGCTGGCAAAAAAAGGCCAGGTAGAGCTGTCGCTGACTCCCTACGCGCATCCGATCATGCCATTGCTGCTGGATATAAAAAGCGCGCATCAGGCCATGCCGGATGCGCCTCTGCCGCAGATGGACTGCTATCCGGGTGGTGAAGAACGGGTAAAATGGCATATTCAGACCGGTATCCAGGCCTTCAAGCGCTTTTTTGGTTTCGTTCCCCAGGGCTGCTGGCCATCCGAAGGCAGTGTCAGTAAAGAGACCCTGCGGCTGCTGGCGGAAGCCGGTTTTCGCTGGACCGCCAGCGGCGGCACCGTTCTGCAAAACAGCCTCAAGTATGCGCCTGAAGAGCAGCGAGGCAGCATCTATCATCCTTACAAGGTGGAAGGCGCCGACATCAACTGTTTTTTTCGCGATGACGGCCTGTCGGATTTGATTGGCTTCGAGTATTCCAAGTGGCATGCCGATGATGCCGTGGCGGATTTGATTCAGCATGTACAGAATATCGCCAAAAGTGAACAGCAAGACAGTGTGATTTCCATCATCATGGATGGTGAGAATGCCTGGGAGCATTTCCCGGACAATGGCTATCACTTTCTCAATGCCCTGTACCGGCATCTGTCGCTGCATCCGGACATTGAAATGCTGACTTTT
>JAJRWJ010000057.1 GCA_024276805.1 Gammaproteobacteria bacterium | reverse complement strand
CTTGTTTTTGTATTCTCGAAGGGGATAATTGAATCGATTCCCTGGCGTTGTAGGCAAAATACTGTCAAGATTCGATTTTGCGGGCATGACGGGGTTTCGGATAATCTGACAAGCTGGCTGGGTGAAGAAGTTATATGTGCCAAATGGGGAAAAGCATGAATCTTGTTTGTCTGTGCAGGAGCAGATGGACTGCCATCGGCCGGACTGTCAGTATTTTTTAGGGGAAGTGTGATGGCCATCAGTGTATTCGATATATTTAAAGTCGGCATCGGTCCCTCGAGTTCCCATACCGTTGGACCGATGCGTGCGGCGTTTACGTTTGCTTCGGGCCTGAAACAGCAGCAACTGCTGGCAAGAGTCGGGCGCATCGATGTCGACCTGTTCGGTTCGCTGGGTGCAACGGGCAAGGGGCATGGTACCGACAGGGCGGTATTGATGGGTCTGGAGGGAGAACTGCCGGATCGGATAGATCCTGCCGGTATTGCCGAGAGAATTGCGGCAATCAGGAAATCAGGCAAAATACTCCTGCTGAAGCAATACCCAGTCGGTTTCCATGAGCCTGAAAACATGAAGTTTCACCGAAAGGCCTTGCCTTTTCATGCCAATGGCATGCGTTTTACCGCTCTGGATGAGGCGGGTGATCCGGTTTTGCAAAAGGAATATTATTCGGTTGGAGGTGGTTTCGTGGTCAGCGAGGAAAATGCCGCGGCGGAATGGCTCAATGATTATGAAACCAGATTGCCACATCCCTTCAAGTCAGCCGATGAACTGCTGAAAATTTGTACCAGCCAGGAGCTCTCCTTCAGCGGTATTATGCTGCGTAACGAACAGGTATGGTGTAGTGAAAATGAACTGCGTCAGAAGCTGTGGGAAATCTGGCGGGTCATGCAGGACTGTGTGCAACGCGGCTGCCAGACACAGGGGGTTCTTCCCGGTGGCATGAAAGTCCGGCGCCGGGCGGCATCGATCATGAATCAGCTGGAAAACGAAAAAAACGATATGCAAACCGGCGCGCCTCTCGGCACTCTGGACTGGGTGAACCTGTACGCACTGGCTGTCAGTGAAGAAAATGCCGCCGGTGGGCGGGTCGTTACGGCGCCGACCAATGGCGCGGCAGGGATCATTCCGGCAGTGCTGCATTATTATTGGCGCTTCTGCCAGGGTGCCGACGAAGAAGGCATTATCCGGTTTCTTCTGACCGCTGCTGCCATTGCAATTCTGTACAAGGAGAATGCCTCGATTTCCGGCGCCGAAGTGGGATGCCAGGGCGAGGTCGGCGTGGCCTGCTCGATGGCTGCCGGGGCATTGACCGAAGTGTTGGGTGGCACGCCGCAGCAGGTGGAAAATGCCGCGGAAATTGGTATGGAGCATAATCTTGGATTGACCTGTGATCCTGTAGGAGGGTTGGTGCAGGTGCCGTGCATCGAACGCAATGCCATGGGCGCGGTCAAGGCGATCAACGCTGCCCGGATCGCCCTGCGCGGCGATGGCCGACACTTCGTTTCCCTGGATAAAGTGATCAAAACCATGCGTGAAACCGGGGAGGATATGAAGAGTAAATACAAGGAAACCTCCCGGGGCGGGTTGGCGTTGAACCTGATCGAATGTTGACGGCGTGTTGACTTGGTTTTTTCGTCATGCCATGGGCCGGAGTGTTACGTTTCAGCTCCTATGCCACCCTGTAGTCTGAAAAGAATCGACTGGAGCAAATCATGGCAAAGCCGGAAACGCCGCAAAAAAACAACAGGAGCGGACATGCCACGCAAATCGTGGTGGCCGTCATTACCACGCTGGGAATTTTGGGAACGGCGATTTTTGGAAACTGGGATAAAATTTTCCCCGGCAAGTCGAATGTCGCAATCGAGGGTGGTGTCAGTGGGTCAGTGGCTGCAAATACCGATAAACAGCAGCAGCTTGCAGGTGATATTTCGGGGGTCTGGAAAACAGCGGTCATGGGCAGTCCCTATGCGGATAATGTTTTGTACAGTCTGATTTTTCAGTTTGAGAGGGTTGGAGACAGGGTGTTTGGATTGGTTAAGACCAGCGACAGGCGCAGCGGCCGCGAATCGAGGTTGGGGATCAGGCAAGGCAGGATCGAGGGCAACGTCGTGACATTTATTACGCAAAGCACCTATACTGATGGACAGGATCTGATTCCCTTTCAGACTGAATATCACGGCATCATTGAGCAGAACCAGATCAAATTCATTCGCCAGAACAATGTTCCAGGCGGCGGGATAATGGAAAAATTCATCGCCAAAAGGGGATGATGCGCCAGGTTTGGGAAACCGGCCATGATATTGAACTGATCTGGAGTGCAGCGCTGCTTATTGGAAGGAATCAGGTGCGTTGTCGAGCAATAATTCTCAGATTGTCGGAACACCATGAGTGCCGGAATTCCATATACGATGAGTATAGTCCGATGGTTCGCCCGTGAATTAGATTAGAATACTCACTCAATGAATACGGTACAGCTGACCAAGACAGAAAGATTGCTGCAGATTTTTACCGAAGTAAAGCCCGGGGAAGGTTCCACGGCGCTGTTGATGTTCGTCAATGTGTTTCTGATTCTTTGCGCCTACTATTTCATCAAGCCGTTGCGCGAGGGCTGGATCGCGGTCTCGGATATTGCCGGGTTGTCGAAGATGGAGGTCAAGGCCTATTCCAGTTTCGCCCAGAGCCTGTTGTTGTTGTTGATCATCGTCTGGTATGGACGCCTGGCCAGACGTTGGAGTCGCATCACCCTGATCAACCGAACCACCCTGTTCTGTATTTCGAACATGGTGGTTTTCTGGTTTCTTCAGCCCGGTTTTTTCATTGAAAAACTGCCTGCGTCGGGGGTGATTTTTTATCTCTGGGTGGGCATGTTCGGGGTTTTCGTGGTGGCCCAGTTCTGGACTTTCAGCGCCGACATTTACACCGAGGAGCGCGGTAAACGGATGCTGCCGTTAATCGCCATCGGCGGTACTTCCGGGGCGGCTGCAGGATCCTGGATGGTCGACCGGTTTGTCGAAAGCGGGTTCATTCGTAGCGAGTTCCTGTTGATTATCGCCACCCTGCCGCTGCTGGCGTCACTGTTCCTGATCCATATTGTCGACGCCCGCCACCGCCGTGAAACGGCATCCCGTGACAGTAAAGTCGATATGCCGACAATCCTGGGTGACGACAACAACCTTGGAACGGTCATCAGCGGCGCCCGATTGATCTTCTACAGTCGCTTTGTATTGTTTGCCGCACTGGTGACGCTTTTGACCAACTGGGTCAATACCAATGGTGAAAACCTGTTGTTTCAAGTCATCCAGGAGACGCTCGCCCGGCAAGCCGCCGAGCAAGGGATAACGGATCCCCAGCAGATACTCGAATTCACACGCAACGGCACCACTGGCTTTTATGGCGATTTCTTTTTCTGGGTCAATATGATCGCCCTGTTGCTGCAATCCTTGGTCGCTTCCCGTCTGCTGAAACTGGGTGGTTTCGGGGGGATCCTGATGCTTCTGCCGGTGATAGCAATGATTTCCTATACCGCGATGGCGCTATTGCCGATTCTGCTGGTCGTGAAAATCATGAAAATCGCAGAAAATGCCACCGACTATTCGATCAACAATACCGCCCGGCATGTACTCTGGCTGCCGGTGGACACGGGCCTGAAATTTCTCGGCAAACCGGCCATCGATACATTCTATGTACGCATTGGCGATGGTCTGGCGGCCCTGACCGTGCTGTTCGGGGTTCAGCTGTTTGCACTGTCAATCAAGCAGTTTTTTGTCTTTAATGTGTCGCTGGTGGTATTGTGGTTGATATTCAGCTTGGTACTGGTCCGGGAGTACAATAAGGCTTTGGCTGAAAACCCGCAGGATGGCAAGCGTTAGTCAGTGTCCGTTTCGGCGCGGGGCTGTGCTGGCTGATCGATGGAGCTATTGATCATGCCGGCACTTCCCTGTACCGGATTAGTTCCCGTCATTTATAGACGGGAACTGGTTACCCATCCCTGAGCTGGCCGGATAATCCGGCTGCTCTGCTTCTGGATGGAACAACACGCACACCCGAGCTGGAAATCAGCGCGGCAATGACAATGTCCAACAGTGCGGCCAAGTTATTTATTAGTCACGGGCAAACCTTCCTCCGGTTTATGTTGTCTCAGTTCAGAGTGTTTTGAAAACGACTTGGTTATGCGTCAATTCTATATTTATCTGCTGGCTGTTTTACTGGTTTTTCCAACATTGCCGGTGTCTTCAACACCAGCCCGGGCAGCGGAATTCAGAGACTGGATCTTGACAATGAAGAGCAGCCGCAAAGGCCCGTTCAGCAGTATTCGCTGGTATTGCAACGATGGTGAAATCCTGCCGCCCAAGGCTTATGCCTGTAGCCCGCATGGTGGTGGACATCAACACGGAGAACTCAGCGACAAAGTCCTGATCCTGCATGAAAACGGCTATTGGATCGCCAATTTGCTGGCCGGCTTTGACGCCCGGAAAAGCCTGGAGCGCGCTGATTTCATCGACTGGTATAACCAGCTGTTGATTGAAAAATATTTGATTGCGGCCGACCATGGCTGGATTCTGAGCAAAGCCCGGTTTTATCGTGGTGCTATTCAGGAAGAAGACGAAAGAGCCGGCGCCCGAGTTTTGTTGACTACCCTGGCCGGCAAACCCGAATGGATCGGACTGCGTTACCCGGCTCTGCGTATCGGTGTGCAGCTTCTGGCCCATGGCGGAGACAGCGCTTCCGTTCAAAAAATCCGGCATTTGTCGACGGCACTGGCCGAACAGGATCCGGGCTTCAATAAATTGCGCACAAAAATCCATGCCACGCTTGATTCCGGTGACGCGGATCGGGTGCGTGCATATGCACAAAAAGCAGATGATCCCCAGCTACGAGCTGACTATTTACAACTGGCCGACGCTATCGACCGCGTGTTGCAGTCACGGCCCATGAGCGTATTGCTGGCGCAAAACGCAAAAGTCTTCGGAGCTGTTCCCCGGCTCGCGGAAAGACTGCGTTAAGCCGCTGACCTCTATGCTTCAGATCCCGCTGCCGATCAGCAATTCAGCATCAGCGCCCGCCTGCTCGCCGATTTCCGCGAGGCGTTACCGCGCATTGTCGATGCAAAAGACCGATTGCGGCTTCTGGATTTGAGCACTGCCGTTGAAGTGGCGCATTTTCAGTCAGGCGCCCAGCTGAGAGCCCGTTTGGAGACGGCCAGCCGGCAGCAGCGCATAACCTGGCTGCGGGAGGCGGCTCTGGCGGCCTATGGCGTCGGCAACATCAATAAGACCAGCCTGGAGGCGCTGCAGGATTCACTGGACCGGTTAAACCGGGATCCCGTTCCGTTGGCCATCTATGCCAAGGAGCTGAACTACCTGGCTCGTACCCCGGGCTGGGCAACCTCTACCTTGCGCTTTCATTTTTATGCAGCCATGCTCAAGCTGGCTGAAATTGAACCGCTGGCCCATTTGTTCATTCAGGATGCCTTGCGCGGCAGTCCACTGTTGTTTTTTTCCCAGACACTGGACAGCCTGAGCCGTGACGCCAATCGATTGTCCGGCTTGTCGCAACGCATGTTTGGTGAGACGATCGGAATCGGTTTGCATGCACTGAATCCGGGGCTGGCGCGGGGTCGTCTCTATACCCGGGCCGATATCGGGCATCCCGAAAAACTGGATCCACAGGGCATCTATCTGTTGTCCGAAACCGTGTCCAACCTGCCTAAGGTTGCCGGCATTATCACGGCCGGGGCCGGAAACCCGCTGTCTCATGTGCAATTACTGGCCCGAAACCTGGGTATACCCAACGTCAGCATCGATGACAACCTGCTTGAGAGCCTGCGCACTCACGAAGGTGAAACCGTGGTCCTGGCGGTCAGTCCGGGGGGGCTGGTTGAGTTGAATCCTGATTCTGAACACTGGCGACAATTGTTTCAGGAAAAGTCCCGACCGGAAGATTATGTGATTCGACCAGACCTGAAAAAACTGGATCTGTCGGTACGCGAATTTATCGGTCTGGCTTCCCTGCGGGCCAGTGATTCCGGGCGCATCGTCGGCCCCAAGGCCGCGAAACTGGGTGAGCTGTATCAGCATTATCCGGACAAGGTGGCAAAAGCCATCGCCATCCCGTTTGGCCGCTTCCGGGAGGTGGTTCTGGCGCAACGTTACCGGGATAGCGAGCAGACGGTGTTTGCATGGATGCTTGGCCAGTATCGGCTGATTCATGCCTTGCAGGCCGGTTCGGAAGCACGCAAATTCCTGTCGGAACTCCTGCGCACAGAACTGCATGAACTGATCGTCAATACCGATCTCGGCGAACAATTCCGCAGCGATCTGGCCGCCGCCATGAGGGAAACTTTTGGCAGTACCGAAACCGGCGTGTTCATCCGCTCGGATACCAATATCGAAGACTTGCCCGGCTTTTCCGGAGCGGGTTTGCATCTGACCCTGTTCAATGTCGTCGGTCTGGACAATATACTCGAAGGCATCAAGGAAGTCTGGGCTTCACCTTTCAGCGCCCGCGCTTTTGCCTGGCGCCAGGCGCTGATGGCGAACCCTGAGCATGTCTATCCGGCGATATTGCTGATGCAGTCGGTAGCCAATGACAAGTCCGGGGTGCTGGTTACCGAAGACCTGGACAGCGGCGATCGTAATTTCCTCTCGGTTGCGGTCAACGAAGGTGTCGGTGGCGCGGTAGACGGGCAGGCGGCGGAATCGTTGAGCATCGATTTACGGGATGGTTCGGTGCGCTTGCTGGCGACCGCCACAGCGCCATGGCGCAAAACCCTGTCAGCCGATGGCGGCATCGTGAAATTGCCGGTCAGCGGCTCTGAGAGGATACTGACCGATGATGAAATCAGCCAATTGATAGAATTTGCCAAAGCATTGCCGGAAACCTTCCCCCCGCTGAGAAACGACCAGGGGGCAATGGTTGCGGCCGATGTCGAATTTGGTTTTTATCGGGGACGCCTGCAACTCTTTCAAATACGCCCGTTTCTGAACAGCCATAAAGCGCGCGCCAGCGCCTATTTGATGAATATGGACAAGGCCCGACGCGACCAGGCGGCGGAGTTGGTCAACATGAACGAAACACCTGAAGCATGAATGCCATCACAAAATGTCTGTTGCTGATGACCCTGCTGTTGCCAGGCGCCACCCACGCCTATCCGCTCGATGCTTATAAAGATACCGGCATACGACGCATCGAGGCTGCCCGTCTCACCCAATTGGGTAAAATACCGGGGCGCAAGCAACCGCCCGGCGCACTGCTGCCGCTGCAGGCTGTCGACCTGCGCTTGCTGGATTATCCGGATTTCAAGCTGCCGCCGCCGGATCCCGGTTTCAGCGCAAAAATAAGCCGGCTCCTGGGGCGCCAGAAAAGCCGCTATGGCATCGCGATACTGGATATATCCGAGCCGGCGCATCCTCTTTACGCAGAGCACCGTGGCGGTTATCGGCAAAATGTCGGCAGCGTGGGAAAAATCCTGGTGGCGCTGGCGGTTTTTCAGGCGCTCGCCGATATTTACCCCGATGACCTCGAAGCCCGCCGGAGAACGTTGCACGACACCATCATTGTTGCGGACGATTTTATTGTCAGCGATCACCACAGCGTGCGCCTGTGGAACCCGGTCAAGCAAAGACTCATTCGCCGCCCCTTGCGCATCGGCGACCGTGGCAATTTTTGGGAATGGCTGGACTGGATGCTGTCGGCCAGTTCCAATGCCGCGGCCGCGACAGTGATGAAGCAGGCCATGCTGCTGCGGCACTATGGCCAGAGCTATCCGGTGACAGACACTGAAGCCCGGGAATTCTTCCAGGGCACACCGCGTAAAAAACTGACCCAACTGTTTCTGAAAACCTTTGTCGATCCCATTAGTCGCAACGGACTCGATCCGGAAAATTTTCGCCAGGGCAGTTTTTTTACCCACTCCGGCAAGAAAAAAGTGCCGGGTGTGAGCAGCTATGGCACGCCACGGCAACTACTGCTATATACCCTGAAAATGGAACAGGGCCGGCTGGTCGACCGCTTTTCCAGTCGGGAAATCAAACGCCTGCTGTACATGACCGAGCGGCGGATACGTTACGCCTCAGCGCCGGCCTTGGCGGATTCGGCGGTTTATTTCAAATCCGGCTCGCTCTACAAATGTAAGCCGGAACCCGGTTTTGTCTGTAAAAAATACCACGGCAACGTCAGAAATTATATGAATTCGGTCGCCCTGATCGAATCTCCTGTGGGCCTGAACCGAATCAATTACATGGTCGCGCTGCTGTCCAATGTGTTGTATAAAAATTCGGCGGTAGCTCACCAGACACTGGCTACCCGCATGCATCGCCTGATTGAATCCAGGCATCCGCAGCTGATGGCGGACGCCGCTTCGGATGCCGCGGATTTTGGCGAACAGCTGATCGGCTTCGCAGAAAAACGCAAACAACGCCTGCAGATTGTTGACATTCAGGCGGCGCTGGCCAGACTGGGCTATGCGGTGGGAACGGTCGATGGAAAAATAGGCCCCAACACGCGCCGGGCCATCAAAAAATTCCAGTCAGATCAAAACATCGAGGTCGACGGCAAGGCTTCCGAAGCCCTGCTGGATGAGCTCAATTCAGCGTTGAATGCTGATTGGCGGCGACCATATCAGGCACAATGAGATCGTACAATGGTGTAATCAGTTTTTGCAGCCATTGTCCGCCTCTGGGGCTATTGGCCAGAGCAACGACAATAAATTTATGTCCCGCGCTTTCAATGATCGCGCTGTCTGCGTGCCAATGCCGCCAGGAACCGGATTTGCGATAAATTTTAGCCTCGGGATGACTTTCCTTCAGTCCCTTGACAAACTTGTGATTGATCGCCGGTTTGGACAGAATTTCCTTCATTTCACGAGCCAGCGGCTCGGCAACCAGCCGACCGGTTTCCAGCAGATAATAAAAACGGGCGGTCTGCATTGCGGTAGCTCCGTGGGAAAGATGATGCAGCGGGTCGCGCTGCCACGCCTTGCCCTTGCCATATTCCTTACCCACCCACAAACCGCCATTCGCATCGCGGTCATAAAGATGGTAACGATCCGATTGCAGGATTTCAGCAATCCGCTCCTGACCGACCCGAGGGTACATCCGGGTGGCCGCCTGATTCGATGAATTCCGGATCATATTGATCAAGGTTTCGCTCGTATCGAAATCCAGTTGCATTTTGCCGCGCTCGATCTCCACGAATGCTCCCAAAAGAATCGCTATTTTGGGCAGACTGGCGGCATATACCATGTTATTGCCATTGATTGCGGCGACCCTGGGGTGTCTGAGATCGGTAATATCGACCAAATCGATGCTCAGCTGCTTTTTTTTCACTGCGGGGCCCAACCCGATCGATTCGATCACGCGTTCGAGATTCCGTTGCAGCAGGGGATCCCTGGAATCGAATAAGGATGGATAGCTGTCGGCGAGACAAACCCTGGACAGCGACAAACTCAACAGTGTGAAAGTAAAAAGGAAACGGATCGTGATTTTAATATATCTCATCAAACTGCCTGTGGACTCAATCTCGAAAATTAGTGGTAAAAATCAATCCCATCACATCAAGTATAGCTGGCTGGGGAAGAAGTGGACAGGGCGGGATTCGGCGCCCGTGCTACGAAAAAAATGACATCGGTTTTTCCGTAAACCCGGATTGAATCGATCGGGATTGCTTCCGATATTGAAGAAATGCGCATAAAATTCAGTTTGATCGGCCGATCTGGCCAACTTCAGCTTGCATTCCGGCAGTGCTTCCAAACTCTGTAATATAGCGGGAAGCACCGTCCATATGCCATATTGTGGAAAGATGAAGTTCAATCTGACTCACCAAAAGCGAAATATATCACGAATTTCTGAAGATAAGCTTAAAGCGGCTAAAGTTTCACCGTTTTTCATATCCAGCCAAGACGCTTTTGCCTGGTCGGTTTCCGATGATCCACAAGCTCCGGCCATTTTCAAAATGACAGTTGTGTTCTATCAAAAGCAGGAGTTTTCACAACATTAAGTGCCATTTCTCAGGGCGAGCGCATATAAATCGCTGTAAAAATAGCACCTTATCCTACCACCCGGATTCCGCAAGCTGCATCCGGGCTGCGTTCGATTCAGGATTTGCCGCTTTGTTCATGCCGATCAGCGCTGATTCCCGTAGCCCGGATGCAGCTTCAGCGGAATCCGGGAAAAGCCACCTCGACCCGCGGCTACACTCATCACCTATGGTAGTTCTCCTGATGGATTACCCTATCCATTTGGATTTTTCATGATTTTATATGCGCTCGCCGTGTGCCATTCCTCATCCTGTCGTTACCGACAGGTGAAAAAATGCCCAACAATATACTGAACTGAACAAGGATGGACTGTTGTAAGAATAAACTGGTGAAACGTATAGTTGCAGCCTGATTCTTGGTTTTTTCTTCTATACTGTTTAGCAAAGTGTGGAAATGGCTCCCGGACTGTGGGTTTGAGGATCGACAGACAGATATATCGATCACTCTGTCTCTGTTGAGTGTGACATGAAATGAAATGACTGAAGGACAGATCGATGCAGAATGCACAAATCGAAAGAAAAACATTTATTACATTGGCCGTCATTGCAATCGTACTGATTATCGCCTCGAGCATCATTTTCAGTGCCTTGAAAAAAGCGCAAGGCGATGCGCAGATCATCAATGCCTTGGGAAGGCAGCGCATGCTGACCCAGGCCATGGCTAAATCCGCTTTAGGCTATGGCATGGCAAAGAGTGAAAAAGAAAATGCCAAACAGCAGGTGCTGCGGCTCGATAGTTTTATCACCAGCATGAGAGCGGTGTTTACTGATAAAGTTGTAAGGCCAGCGGTCGCTTCCGGAGTTAAACTGTCCATATCGCCTGACCCTGGCAGTTTGCCATTTCCGGCAACGTTTACCCGGTTCGTCAATGAGCGGTTTGATAAACTTTCCGATGCGCATGTTGATATTGTTGCGCAAACGCCCATCAATCCACGCAAGACATTCAAATACCCGTCTGATTCTGCGGCCCTCGCTTATTTGCAGGCACAGCCCGAAGGTGTCTACATGAGTACATTTGTCCGGGATGGCCGACTCTATCAGCGTTTTTATACTGCGGACAGGGCAACGCTCGACGCTTGTGTTTCATGTCATGTCAAATATCAGGGGCCGGGGATCAAGCCAGGCGATATTCTGGGGGTGCGGCGTTTCGATATTCCCTTCGCCAGGGAAATTGCGCTGGGTCAGGAGATCCTGAACGCCAATCTGGATGAATACCGGCAGGACGAGAAGATTTTCTCCATGACCCTGCAGGCAGTCAAGTCTGGTGGTCAATACCCTCTCGATCTCAAATTGCGAAAAATGGGCTTTCTGGAAAAAATCACCGATCGGCAGGCACAAGAAAAGATCAATGAAATTGAACAGCAGTTTGCCGCATTCACCCGGGCTGTCGAGCAGCTGTCTCCAGGAGAGGTGGGTTCCAGTGGCCAGCGGCAGGCAATGAAGAGTGTCGTCTCGGAATCCAACCAGCTGCGCAAGCTGAGCAATGATCTGGTCTCCATCTATACTGGCATTGCCTAGCAGAACAATTCCCGGATCTTTTATTCCACCCTGGGAACACTGATTTTTGTTCTTGCAATACTGGCAGGCGCGGCTGTCTATTTCAAGAACACTGTTATCAGGCGTATCAATTTCACGCTGTTGAGTATCCAGGACATAGCCAAAGGGGAAGGTGATTTGACCCGCAGGCTCGATGATCGAAGCAATGATGAACTGGGCTTGGTAGCGAAGGCGTTCAATGAATTTACCGGTAAAATACGTGGACTGCTCATGCAAGTTGATCAGGAGACGAAGAAGCTGGGTGATGCCGCGGAAAAGACCGCTTTGGTTGCCAATGAGACATCCGCAGCGGTGCAGCGGCAGCAGGCAGAAACCGAGCAATTGGCCGCGGCAATCACCGAGATGTCCAGCACGGTTTCGGAAGTGGCGAAAAATGCTGCAAATGCCGAGCAGGAGGCGCAGAAAGTCGATCGATCCATGCACTCCGGCCTGGAAATGGTCAACAAGACCGTCGCAGGTATTCAGGAACTTTCCGATGAAGTCGACAAGGCGACCACCGTGCTCAGTGAACTCGAGTCGGAAAGCAACGATATCGGCACGGTCCTGGATGTCATTAAGGGGATTGCCGAACAGACCAATCTATTGGCGCTGAATGCCGCGATTGAAGCGGCCCGCGCCGGTGAACAGGGTCGAGGTTTCGCGGTCGTTGCCGATGAGGTGAGAACCCTGGCCAGTCGCACCCAGGATTCCACCCAGGAAATACAAGGCATGATAGAACGTCTGCAGGCTGGAGCCAATAAAGCCGTCCAGGTAATGCATGGCAGCAAGACCAAAGTCGAACATAGCGTCGATCAGTCCAATGCCGCGGGTGAGGCGCTGGCATCGATCAGTGATGCGATTGCCACGATCAGCTTAATGAACGCACAAATTGCCAGTGCGACTGAAGAACAGGCGGCAACGACCGAGGAAATAAATCGCAAT
>JAJRWJ010000464.1 GCA_024276805.1 Gammaproteobacteria bacterium | reverse complement strand
CGCACGGGTCGAACTGCTCGAGATACGTTCGGAGGAATATTACGGCAGCGGCTACCAGGATGTCAGAACCCGGGTGCCTTGGATAGGCAACACCCGAGAGGATCTTGACTGGCAGCCGAAGGTGTCCATCGAGGATGCGCTGCGCAAAATATTCGACGCCTACAGTCATGAAGTCTCCGCAGCCAAAGCTTTGCTCGATCAGGATCTTGGCCAATGAAAATAGCATTGAAAGTCGATGTCGATACGCTGCGCGGGACCCTGGAAGGGGTGCCGGCATTGCTCGATCTCTATCGGCGCCATGGCGTCAGGGCGACGTTTCTGTTCAGTCTGGGACCGGATCATACCGGTCGGGCGCTGCGCAGAATATTCAGACCGGGTTTTTTCAGCAAGGTGCAAAGAACATCGGTGCTCAGGCATTATGGACTGAAGACCCTGCTGTACGGGACATTGCTGCCGGGCCCGCATATCGGCCGGCGTGGCCGGGAGATCATGCGCGCTGCGCAAGCCGCCGGTCATGAAGTCGGCGTGCATTGTCATGACCATATCCGCTGGCAGGATTTCGTCGCCAGACGGGATGCCGCCTGGACGGAAAAGGAACTGCGTGCGGCCGTCGATGCCTTCCGCGAAGTATTCGGACATGCCCCGCATGTACATGGCGCCGCCGGCTGGCAGATCAATGCCCCGACACTGGCTCTGGAAGAACAGTTGGGTTTTCACTATGCCAGCGACTGCCGGGGAGAGTTTCCCTTTCTGCCGGTCATGGATGGCGTCGCCTATGCTTGTCCACAACTGCCAGGCACACTGCCGACACTGGACGAATTGATCGGCTGCGATGGCATCAACGAGGCCAATGTGCATGACGCCGTGTTTGCCGCCAGCAGAAAACCGGCCCCTGCGGGGCATGTGTATACACTGCATGCAGAGCTGGAAGGAATGAAGTTGCTGCCGGTCATGGACAGACTGCTGCGACAGTGGCGGGAGACCGGCGACCAGGTTTGCTCCCTGCAGGAATACTTCGCCGCTCTCGATCCTGAAAAACTGCCGCGGCATGAGATGCTCCGGGGGGAAATCGCCGGCCGCTCGGGGCTTCTGGCAAAACAGGGCGCCCCGGTGACGGCATGACTGCGGGACTAGTGTTTTTCCCGTACGGGCAGGGTCTGTTCAGATCCTGGAATGTATTATCTAACCAAGTATATGGTGGTTGAAGTGACGGTAATTTCCCCTCGACTGGATGATGTCTATGTCATCAATGTGAAAAAATTTGTCGCACGACGCGAATTCATGCAGACTCAGCTGGACAGGGTCGGCATCGATGCGGAATTTATTCTCGATTGGGACAGCGATGACTTGACGCCGGAAATCATTGACGAATATTTTACCGGTGATTCGGTTTCGCCTGCCCAGATGTCCTGCGCATTGAAACATATCACGGTATTGCAGCGCATTGCCGAGAGCGGTAAACAGCACAGTCTGGTACTCGAGGACGACGCCATTTTAGCTGCTGAATTTATTTCTGGACTGAACCATGCCATTAGTGAAAGCGCCGATTTTTCCGGACCAAAAGTGATTTTCATCGGCTCTGGTGGTAACTTCTATACGCCAAAGAGTATGCGCCAGCCGGGTCGACACCTGTATGCCATGCACAAGGGGCGTTTTACCGATTCCTACATGATCGATGCGCAAACCGCCAAAATACGGCTGGACTGGATTCGCCAACATAAAATGGATGGCCCCATCGACAACCAGTTTGATAAGATGGACAGGGAACTGGGCATCAAACTGTTATGGCTGGAAGATCCGGTTGTAGAACAGGGCAGCAAGACCGGAATGTTCGATACCAGTATCGAAAAGGCCCTGCCTTCCTGGTTGCAGGCCTGGTCTTTTTTCTGGGAAAAGATGCGCAGAAAATATCTCTATCAATTGTGGCGGTAACACTTCTCGTGACCAGCGTATCGACGTTGGCTTCCTGATAAACTGATCCTTTGGCAAAATAGATCCATGGTCCATCCCTATTCAGAGCGTCTTCTCGATATCAGCAGAATAATGACCATTACGGCGATTGTCGTGGTGCCTTTTCCACGGCGCTGACCAGTATTGCCATTGCCATCGTTGCCCTGGCATGGCTTTGCTCGGGTCAGGCTTTGCAGACCCGGCAATACTCGCTGCGGCATCCGGTCGGGAAGATGCTGCTGTTGTTTTTTCTGCTCCTGCTGCTGGGCTGTCTGTATGGTGACGCCTCCTGGCAGGAAAGGATGGACACGCTGGGCAGCTGGCGCAAGTTTTTCTATCCGCTGATTTTTCTGGGGCTGTTTACCTCCCACATCTGGCAACGCCGCTTCCTGAAAAGCTTTCTGATGATCATGTGCATTGCCCTGCCGCTGACTTTCCTGGCCTGGTTCGAGATCATCCCGTCACGCCCCGGCCGCCTGGCTGGCATACTGGCCAACAATCACACCACGCAAAGCCTGGCCTTTATCGCGGCCATCATCTGCTGCATCCACTTCATCAAGGATGCCGCGCCGGGAAAAAAAATTATCCTGGCCATTCTGATATTGTTTTTTTGCATCGATGTCATGTTCGTCAGCACCAGCCGAAGTGGATACCTGGCCTTGATGGTCGGTGCTGGTTTTGCCGGTCTGCTGGTGTTTGGCAGAAACAGGATGCCACTGATTCTTGCCCTGCTGCTACTCGCAGCGGGCGCCGCAGTTTTTGGCTCAAAGGCCCTGCAGTCCCAGGTTGAGCATGGCTTTCATGAAATTGTCAACTATCAGCACAATGAGCAATTCACCCCGATGGGCGCGAGAATGGTATTTTGGGGAAACACTCTGCAGCTAATCGAAAAACGCCCCCTGTTTGGCTATGGCACCGGCTCCTTCGAACGCGAATACACACGACATATCCAGGGAAAATACAGTGACTGGCGGACTACCCCGACAGCCGATCCCCATAATCAGTACTTCTATATACTGGTTGAGAATGGCGCCTTCGGCTTGCTGGTGTTCCTCGCTTTCATTCTCGTCACGATCCGGCAGGGTGTGCTGATCCAGCCCTATGGCATGATTGCCGCCAGCGTACTGGCTGCATGGACCGCTACCAGCCTGTTCAATTCCCAT
>JAJRWJ010000463.1 GCA_024276805.1 Gammaproteobacteria bacterium | reverse complement strand
CTGGATGGCAGCTTCTCCGGACAGCAGTTCCAGGTTGGCGCCTTCGCCAATGAAACGGTCGATATCACCGTTGCCGGGGCGACCACGGAAATATTGGGCAATCACCGCTATACCAATGATGATGCATCAGGGAACATCAATGCGGTCAGTGCGGCCGGCGCCAGCAAGCAGAGCAACAATGTCGGCGCGCAGACCCTGACGGTTTCCGGAAGCAGCGCGGACACGGTTACCGTTGGTGCGGGAGCGTCCGCGAAAACCATTGCCGATGGCGTCAATGCGATATCGGAAACCACCGGTGTGACGGCGTCGGCGATCAGCTATGCCAAACTGGACAATCTGGGTGAGAAAGGCAATATCAGTTTCAAGCTTTATGGACAAAATACCGGCAGTGCGGTCACGGTATCGGCAAATATAACGGATAAAGACGACTTGACGGCACTGGCCAACGCCATCAATGACAATGCCGGTGCGACCGGTATCACGGCAACCTTGACGGGGGACAAGAAGGGTGTGGTGATGAAAAACACCGAAGGCTACGATATTGCCATCGAGGCATTCACAACCACTGCGGCTACGACCAAAACCATCGATATGGCAGGTATGCAGGAGGATGGTTCGACGCTGGTTGGTTCGGCGCAGACCTTGACAAGTGGCGGCAACAACAGCGCCACGGTGGGCGGCAACCTGATTTTGGATTCCAACAAAGCCTTTACCGTGACAAGTACAGGTACGACCATTACTGCTGGAACAGCAGCCGAAAGTTCCACGCTGCAAAAAGTGGCCAGTATCGATATCGGTACCCAGGCGGGCTCCAATGACGCCTTGTCCATTGTCGACGGCGCGCTGGCCAATATCTCCAGCAACAGGGCATCGCTGGGCGCCATACAGAACCGCTTCTCGTCCACGATATCCAACCTGGAAAATGTTTCGCAGAATGTCTCCGCCGCCAGATCACGCATTCAGGATGCCGATTTCGCCCAGGAATCGGCGAACCTGGCCAGGAACCAGATCCTGCAGCAAGCCGGTCTGGCGATGCTGACCCAGGCCAATGCTTCCAGTCAGAATGTCCTGTCACTGCTGCGGGGGTAGAAAACATCCAGTCATTGCATTAAAGTTTTTCCCGGCCTGGCCGTTAACCCCACTGAATCCATTATTTTCAGTTGTTAATGACAATCCAGGAGAACAATCATGGCTCAAGTAATCAATACCAATGTTTCATCCCTGAATGCTCAGCGTCAGCTTGCCCGTTCGCAAATGAGTCAGCAGACCGCCATGGAGCGTCTGGCATCGGGGCTGAGAATCAACAGCGCCAAGGACGATGCCGCGGGTCTGGCAATTTCCGACAGGATGACCTCGCAGATTCGTGGCTTGAATCAGGCGGTCAGAAACGCCAACGATGGCATTTCCCTGTCGCAGGTTGCCGAAGGCGCACTGCAGGAATCCACCAATATACTGCAGAGAATGCGCGAACTGGCGGTACAGTCGGCCAACGATTCCAATTCCGCGACAGACAGAAACAGTCTGCAGAAGGAAGTCGTGCAGTTGCAGAGCGAACTGAACCGTATCGCCAACACCACCACTTTCAACGGCAAGAAACTGCTGGATGGCAGTTTTTCCGGGCAGCAGTTCCAGGTTGGTGCCAACGCCAACCAGACCATCAATATATCCATTGGCGGCGCCACCACGGAAATTCTGGGTAACCAGCGTTATACCAATGCCGATGGCAACACCAAGATCAATGGCGCCGTGGCAACGGCGGTCGCTGCAAAATCAGCAAACAACGTCGATGCCCAGACCCTGACCGTGTCCGGCGTCGCTTCAGGCAGCGTCAGTGTTGGCGCGGGAGCATCGGCAAAGACCATTGCCGATGGCGTCAATGCGATATCGGAAACGACCGGCGTGACCGCTTCGGCGATTACCTACGCCAAACTGGACACCCTGGGTGAAGCTGGTAATCTCAGCTTCAAGTTGTATGGACAAAACACCTCGGCTGTCACGGTTTCTGCGAATGTCACCAATAAAGACGATTTGACCGTGCTGGCCAACGCCATCAATGACAATGCCGGGGCCACCGGTATCACGGCGACCTTGTCCGACGATAAGAAAGGTGTGGTGCTGAAAAATACCGAAGGCTATGATATCGCCATCGAGGATTTCACCACTACAGCTGCAACCACCAAAACGGTCGTTTTGACAGGTTTGCAGGAGGATGGCAAAACGGCCTCCGGTGCAACCTCGACGCTGACCAGTGGCGCATCGACTGATAGTTCCACTGTGGGCGGCAATCTGCTGTTTGATTCCAACAAAGCCTTCACCGTGACCAGCACCGCCACGACCATTACCGCAGCAACGACGGCGCAAAGCTCCACATTGCAGAAAGTTTCCACGATCGATATTGGCACCCAGGCAGGGTCCAATGACGCCCTATCCATTATCGATGGCGCCCTGGCGAACATCTCCAGCAACCGTGCCGATCTGGGCGCCCTGCAGAACCGCTTTGGCTCGACGATCTCCAATCTGGAAAATGTTTCGCAGAACTTTTCCTCGGCCAGGTCACGCATCCAGGATGCCGATTTCGCCCAGGAATCGGCCAATCTGGCGCGAAATCAGGTGTTGCAGCAGGCTGGCCTGTCCATGCTGGCGCAGGCCAATGCTTCTTCACAGAGCGTCTTGTCATTACTGCGTTAAAGGCTGGTCAAGGAACGCAAGGCGGCATGAATTTGCCGCCTTGCGCAATTCAATTTATAGAATCAAGAGGGCGTTACGATGGATATCAATAATATTTCATCAACACCAGGAAGCGTTGTCCAGCCTGCGCCTGTGAAAGATGTCGAGAAAAACACTGTTGCTTCGCGGTTGCATTCCCAGGAGGAGTTGCAGCAGAAGGACAAGCCGGAGGAACGGCAGAAGCTTCAGCAGGACAAGCCGGAAAGACTGAAAGTCGATCAGGCAGTTAATGAAGTCAACAGTTTTTTTCAGGATGAGCAACGCAAGTTGTTGTTCACAGTCAATGAAAAGACCGGTAAGGTTGTCATCGAAGTCAAGGATGCACAGACCGATGAAGTCATCAAGCAGATTCCCCCGGAATTTGTCGTGAAACTGGCCGAGCATCTGGATCAGTTGAATACAGCGGACGACACGGTAGGTATGTTGGTCAAGGAACAGGCATGATTCGCTGAAAAACGGGAGCACAGGATATGGCGGGTATTTCTTCGACGGGTCTGGGTTCCGGCCTGGATATTCGTGGCATGGTTGACGGGCTTGTGGCCGCTGAACGGCAGCCGCAAGTTTTTCAATTGGACCGCAAGGAAAGTAATCTGCAGGCCAGGCTTTCCTCCTATGGTATCTTCAAGAGCGCGCTTTCCGAATTCCGGACATCGCTGGCGGGGCTGCGGCAAAGCAGTCAGTTTGGCGTTTTGCAGGCAACTTCCAGCGATACGGATATCGTTACTGCTTCGACGGCCAGCAATGCCGATACCGGAAAATTCAATATCGAAGCCAAGCAGCTGGCCCAGGCACACAGCCTGGTTACCAGCGGCTTCAGCGATGCTACGGCGACCGTGGGCACCGGCACGCTGACCATCAAGTTTGGAACGACCGATTATAATGCCGGCACCGATACCTATAATGGTTTTACCCAGAATCCCGACAAGGGCACGCTGAGTATCAATCTGGATGCCTCCAACAATACCCTGACCGGTCTGCGTGATGCCATCAACAATGCCGATGCCGGCGTCAATGCATCGATTATCTACGATGGCAGCGCTTATCGCATGGTGTTGACATCGGAGGATACCGGCGCCAGGAACAGCTTGCAGATCTCGGTCGACGACGCCAGTCTCAGTCAGTTCGAGTTCGATGCCACGGCGACCAGCATGACCCAGACACAGTTGGCGCAGGATGCCATCATGGGCATCAACGGACTGGATGTCACCAATGCCAGCAACAGTTTTACCGATACCCTGAAGGGCGTGACACTGAATCTGGAGCAGGCACAGCCAGGGAAAATGATCACTGTCGATATTGCCAAGTCCACTGACAAGGTGGTCAGCGCCCTGGATGGGTTCGTGGAAAAATACAATGCTCTGATCAGCAGCGTCAACGATTTGACTAGCTATAATGCCGCGGAACAAAAGGGCAGTGTGTTATTGGGTGATGCCACGGTACGCTCGGGAATGAGCCGCATCCGCTCGGTGCTGGGCAGCGTGGTCAGCGGACTGGAAAATACCTCGGTGCGCACTCTGCACGATCTGGGTCTTTCCACACAAGCCGATGGCACTCTCGCGTTCGACAAAAGCAAATTGAGCAAGGCGCTGAATGATGATCCCGATGGCGTGGCGGCGGTTTTTACCGTGCTGGGAAGGCCGGACAACGCATCTGTCAGTTATTTTTCCAGCAGCAATGATACGCAGACCGGAAAATATGCCGTCAATGTCACCCAGGCGGCAACCCAGGGTGTGCTGAACGGTGGCGCTGTGGCGGCTTTTCCCGTGACCCTGAATGGCAGTGAAACATTCAAGATTCGTGTCGATGGCAGCTTGTCAGGGCAGATTTCACTGACCGCCGGAACCTACAACAGTGGTGACGAGCTGGCGGCGGAAATGCAGTCGCGCATCAATGGCGATGCCGCATTGAAGAGCGCCGGTGCGAAGGTGCAGGTGGCCTTCGACGGGGCCAATAACCGCATGGTCATGACCTCACAGACCTTCGGCGCCAGCTCCACGGTGGAAATCACCCAATCGACGGCATCCAGTTTGGGTTTGAACGTCGCCACTGGCACTGCGGGAACCGATGTGGCTGGCAGCATAGGCGGCGTCGTGGCGGAGGGCAAGGGACAGTTCCTGACGGCATCGAATGGACTGAAGCTGTCCATCGAAGGGGGGGTGAGTGGAGCGCTCGGGACAATCGGTTTTTCCCGGGGATTGATGGAAAAGCTGGACAGCGTTCTG
>JAJRWJ010000006.1 GCA_024276805.1 Gammaproteobacteria bacterium | reverse complement strand
ATGTTCCCCACGCCCGTGGGGATGAACCGGAATCAATGCAACAACCACCGCCCGTAGGCATATGTTCCCCACGCCCGTGGGGATGAACCGCTCCAGGCCGCAGCGGCGGCAGGCTGAATGAGCGGTGGCTGGCGAGGCCTGCCTGCTGCTGATCGAGGACGGCCACGGGCAGGTGTTTGACTACAGTTGGAGCCTGTTCACGATGGTGGTGGAAATTGCATCATGAGTGAAAAACAATAAGTAACAGCAACGCGGCCATGCCAAACACCGGCACAAGGATCATCGGCATATAGATAAACAGGATATTGAAAAGCTTCACGGCATCCAGCAGCCAGAACACGGGCAGCATGGTCAGCGTCAGAACAATCCAGATTTTAAACAACCGGGCGGAATTCAATGGCAAAAAACCTCAGTCCTGCGTCAATCATCAAGGCCAAAATAGATGGTTTTCTATGTGGTAACAAGCGCGTCCAGAAGGGCATCGAGAACATGGCAAAGGGTATCCATGTTCCCCACGCCCATGGGGATGAATCGTAAAATGCCATTATCGGGTGTAATCGATTGCCGCTCAACCCTCGACATCGATCTGCAGCTTGATCCATTTGTTCAGGATGGCGCGCAGGACGCCTTTTTTCCGCCACTTGACGATGACTGCGTTGAGCTGTTGCTGCAGATCGGTATCCGATGGCCGCACGGCCCAGGCCAGGGATTCATCGGTCAGGCGCCAGAACAGCCCTATCAACTGCTGTTCGTGGATATTGCCGGCGATCAGCCAGATTGTCGGTGCATCGTGAATGAAAATGTCTATGTTCCCGTTGCGCAGATCGGCGACTGCCGCGTCGACCGATTGTTCGGGGACATATTGGGCGTTGCGCATGGATTTCCTGACAAATTCCTCGCTGGTGGTCTTCGGCAGATAACCGACGCGTTGGTCTGTTCTGAGGATCAACTGACGATTGGCGAACCGGGCGATGTCATTTTTCCGGATCAGGCCCATTTGTCCGATCTGCAGATAGGGTTGGATGAATTCGACCTGCCGCTGTCTCTCCGGTGTAATGGACATACCCGACATGATCACGTCGATTCTGTTCTCGGTCAGTGCCGGAATCAGTTCGTCTCTGGGCAGCTCGACGAAGATAATTCTGACATTCAGGTCGTAGGCCAGTTTTTTTGCCATATCGACTTCAATGCCCAATAATTTTCCTTTTTCCTTGAATGCGATGGGGGGGTAGTCAGGTGCAATGCCGACCTTCAATTCCCTGAGCTTTGCCGCGTCATTGCCATAAGGGGAAAAAATTTCCGCATTCGATGCGCAGCCAGATAGTACGATCACAGCAGCAACGAAAAAAAATTTCAGCATTTTCTTGTTTGTCATGGGAAAATCGATCCTCCTGAATGGTTGAAATTGTTGACCGGTGATTTGTGGACAAGAGACCTCATGTGACAACCCAGGTTGCAGAAGTTTTCATCCATATTGTATCGCTTTTGCTGGAAAATCGTGGCATTGCTGCTATTCGGCAGGGCAATCGCATAAAATCACTGTGACAAGGCCTTGGCAAGATGGTCGGTATTCCGGGCTGCCTGCGGTTTTTTTGCCAGGGCTATAGACGATGACTCGTATTCTGGCAGGTTTATGCTCAAGTGGCGAATAGCGTGTCTCCTGCATTTGATCAGTTACGGGAGAGCTATGATGAATTTATGGGCTTTACGGAATTGCGCTCGCTGGGTGGTCGGTCAAGGAAGGTTCATTCCGCATGACAATGCACAAGCAACTGGTTGTCATGCAATGGGTTACTGGACGGCTGGCTGGAACTTTTCAGCACTGATGCGGCAATAGCTGAAATTGCTATTGCCGCGCCCAGAGGAACGAAGGAAACGCTGTAGGTAATTCAAATTTTAACCAGCGTTTCAAGGTCTTGGGTTTTAACAGCGGTTGTGTTCAGAGCGTTCCGGATGACAAGATTCCGCTTTTCTGTCATGTTCCTTGTCAAATTCACCTCTATCAACATCTCCATCGTGATTTTCACCATCGTTTGTATCATTCTCGTATTTACGGTGATGCAGTTTTGCACAGCTTTCGATACTCTCGGCTTGCAAACAAGTATCTTTGCCATTGCCACCGTTCAGTGTGTCGTGACCATGCCCGCCAAGCAACAGATCGGGACCGTTGTTGCCAAAGATAATGTCGTCGCCGCGATTTCCCCGCAGTTCATCTTTTGCGTTACCGCCACTAATGATGTCATCACCTTGTCCACCAAAGATTTTGTCTCTGCCGTTACCGCCACTGATATTGTCTGATCCCTGGTTGCCGCAAATAATGTCATGACCATTGTTGCCCCGGATTGTATCGTCACCACCCAGGGCGACAATGACATCTTGTTTATTCGAACCAATGATGATGTCATCACCTTCGGTGCCAACGCAGGTGGCTGGCTTTCCGTTGCAACTGTAATTGCCACTGTGGTTGGTGGGACAATGAATCGTGACCTGTTGGTTCTGGTTGTCTGTCTGTTCGCAGTTGCCAGTGGGGATATCTTCATCTGAGCAGGTATCCCTGCCGTCACCGCCATCGATGGCATCGACGCCGTGGTCACCAAGTATGGTATCGTTGCCGCTGCCACCGTCGAGTTTGTCGGTATCATTGCCACCATGTAATTCGTCTGCGCCGCTGTTGCCGCGAATCGTATCGTTGCCACCATTGCCACAGACCAGGTCTGCGCCTCGTTTTGCTGATATCTGGTCGTTTCCGCTCAAGGCGACGATGACGTCTGCATCATCACTTCCGGTAATGAAGTCATCACCCGGCGTTCCGACACATGTGGCGAGTTCACCTGCACATCTATATTGTTCAGGGTTTTCTGTTGGACACTGGATCTCATTGATCACGACATCGCAGTTGACGGGATCGATGGCTTCCGGTGAGCAACGGTTGCTGCCCTCTTCGCCATCGAGTATATCGTCGCCATTGCCTCCGGCCAGTATGTCATCACCGTTGCCGCCAAGCAGTTTGTCGGTTGCGGGTCCGCCATTTATTTCATCGTTGCCACGGTTGCCACAAATGACATCGTTTCCCTTGCCTCCGTCTATATAATCTGCACCCTGGCGGCCGACAATGATATCATCACCGTCTGTGCCGATAATGGTGTCGTCGTCACTGGTGCCGACGCATGTGGCGACGGCGCCAGCACAGGATATATTGTCTGGATTTGCTGTGGGGCAGACGATATATTCGGCAAAAGTGGGGTTGACACCGAATGCCAGAGTGAACAGCAGAAAAGCACTGTTCAGGGTTTGTTTATTATTTTTCATGAGCTGTTTTTCCGGATTTGAAATTGTTGGTTGGGATTTGGCATGACAGCCTTATCGTCAGGCTTTCAGAAAATTGGAGTATTACTATATACCAATGCAGTGAAAATTTGCAAAGGAACGGATTGGTAAGGTTTTTTTAACAAAAATGTGCTAGGCGCCAGTCCAGCAGTTTTTGCCTCATGGCTGCTCGTTTATCATATTGCTGATATCGGCAGGGAAAAAACCGATTGCATGCCCATGGGCTCTTTGCTATGTCGATTTTAATTTGGAGCGAGCGACATACTGTCTGAAAGAGATGCTCGGAATTTGTTGCCAAGTGGAAGCCATAGTCGAGTCAAGGGGGATACAAAGTGAAAGCAATACTGATGACAGAGACGGGTTCTGCCGAGGTGCT
>JAJRWJ010000462.1 GCA_024276805.1 Gammaproteobacteria bacterium | reverse complement strand
GGTTGCCAGGGCTTTTTTCAGCGCCTGGACGAATGCCTGGTTTTCGTCCGGTTTTCCTACCGTGACACGCAGGCAATCCTGCAGCGGACCACCCGGGTTGTGCAGATTCCTGATCAGGATACCGTGTTTTTTGATTGCCTGGAAAACCGCTTCTGCACGGTTTTCTGCGCAGCGGAAGAGGATGAAATTCGCTTCGCTGGGATACACCGTGATGCCGGAAAGGGCGTGCAGCTGTTCATCCAGCCAGGTTCTCTGCCGGCGGATTTCCCGGGTCTGCCGGTCGAACAGGGCTTTGTGCGACAGGGCGAAATCCGCGCTGATCTGGCTCAGGGTGTTGATGTTATAGGGCAGGCGGACCTTGTCCAGCTGCTCGATGATTTTCCGGGAGCCGGCGATGTAGCCCAGGCGCAGCCCGGCCAGCCCCATCTTGGAGACGGTGCGCATCACCAGCAGGTTGGGGAATTCCGGCAGTGCGGCGATGAAGCTGGCGTCAGTGAACGGGGCATAGGCTTCGTCGATGATCACCAGACCCGGGGCCAGGCGCACAATCTCCAGCATGTCCTGTGTGGCGAACAGGTTGCCGGTGGGATTGTTCGGGTAGGCGAGAAAGATCAGCGCCGGCTGGTGCCGGGCGATCGCCGTGCGCATTGCCGGCATGTCCAGGGAAAAGTCCTGCGTCAGCAACGGGATGCCTTGAAAACGATGTCCCAGACAGCGGCTGATCTGTGCATACATGACAAAGCCGGGTTCCGGCGCCAGCACCACGGAATTGTCGGTCAGCGCCATGATCAGCAACTGGATGATTTCATCGGAGCCGTTGCCCAGCAACAGGCCGCTGGGTTCCGGGATTTGCATCACCTGCCGGATGGTTGCTGCCAGTTCCCTGGCCAGGGGATCCGGATAGCGGTTCAGCTGGCATTCCCGGAGTTCCACCAGCCATTGATTGATCAGGGTATCCGGCCACTCATAGGGATTTTCCATGGCATCCAGTTTGATCAGTCCCCGGGCGTCGGCGACATGGTAAGCGGACAGCGACAGAATTTCCGGGCGGAAAATGCCGGCTGTTATTTCTTCAGGAGTCATGGCGGCGATATTCGGCGGAACGGGCATGGGCGGTCAGGCTTTCCCCGCGGGCCAGTCGTGCAGCGACCCGGCCCAATTTGTCGGCGCCTTCGGCGGAACAGAAAATCAGGCTGGAGCGTTTCTGAAAATCGTACACTCCCAATGGCGAGGAATAGCGGGCTGTGCTGGAAGTAGGCAGTACATGGTTGGGTCCGGCACAGTAATCACCCAGGGCCTCGGCACTATAACGGCCCATGAAAATGGCGCCGGCGTGACGGATTTTTTCGCTCAGCGGCAGCGGATCCGCCACCGACAGTTCCAGGTGTTCCGGGGCGATCCGATTGGCCACGGCGGCGGCCTGATCGAGATCGTCGACCAGGATCAAAGCCCCCCGGGCAGACAGCGAGGCTTCGATCACCGCGGCCCGTTCCATGGTCGGCAGCAGGGCGGCGATGCTTTGCTGTACCCGGTCGAGAAATCCGGCATCATTGGAGATCAGTATGGCCTCGGCGTTTTCATCATGCTCGGCCTGGGAAAACAGGTCCATGGCAATCCAGTCGGGATCGGTCTGGCCATCGCAGATGATCAGTATTTCCGACGGGCCGGCAATCATATCGATGCCCACCTTTCCGTACACCAGCTTTTTCGCGGTGGCCACATAGATATTGCCGGGACCGACGATTTTATCCACGGCCGGCACGCTTTCCGTGCCATGGGCCAGTGCCGCGACAGCCTGTGCGCCGCCCACGGAGAAAGCCCTGTCGACGCCGGCCAGATGCGCGGCGGCAAGCACCAGATCGTTCAGTTCTCCCCCGGGCGCCGGCACTACCATGATCAACTCGCCGACGCCCGCCACTTTTGCCGGAATGGCATTCATCAGCACCGAAGAAGGATAGGCGGCCTTGCCACCAGGAACATACAGTCCGACACGATCCAGGGGCGTCACTTTCTGGCCCAGAATGGTGCCGTCATCCTCGGTAAACTGCCAGGACTGCAGTTTTTGCCGCCGGGCATAGGCGTGGATGCGGTCGGCGGCGGTTTGCAGGTCATCGGCCATTGCTGAAGGCAGTGTCCGCCATGCCGCCTGCAACCGATGCGCTGGAATTTCCAGTTCCGGGGCTGCCTGCACAGTGCGCTGGTAGAAACGATTGGTATAGGAAAGCAATGCCGCGTCGCCTTTGCTGCGCACAGCGGCAATGATATTCAGCACCTGCTGGTGGATTTCCAGATCTTCGGCGGCGTTCCACGCCAGCAGTTTTTGCAACTGGGTACTAAAATCTGCCGAGCAGGTGGTCAATCGGGTTATGCTGGGAGCTGCCATGGATTGTTATTCCGCAAGAATTTTTTCAAATTGGTCTATCAGGTTCTGGATCGCCTGGTGTTTCATTTTCATCGATGCCTTGTTGACGATCAGACGCGAGGAAATCCGGGTAATCAATTACCGGGGTTCGAGGCCATTGGCCTTCAGGGTGTTGCCGGTATCCACCAGATCCACGATACAGTCGGCGAGCCCGACCAGGGGCGCCAGTTCCATGGAGCCGTACAGTTTGATGATCTCCGCCTGCCCGCCCTGGCTGGCGAAATAATTCCGGGCGATTTTGACATATTTGGTCGCCACCCGCACGCGGCGCGGCATAGCCATGACGTCTCTGGGCATCGCGGTCATCAGACGGCATTTCGAGATTCCCAGGTCCAGCGGTTCATAGAGACATTCCGCGCCATGTTCCAGCAGTACATCCTTGCCTGCGATGCCCAGATCGGCGGCGCCATATTCCACAAAGGTTGGAACGTCGGTGGCCCTGATGATGACCAGTTTGACGTCCTCCCGGTTGGTGTCGAGGATCAGCTTGCGGGATTTTTTCGGATCGTCAGTCGGGGTGATGCCGGTTTGTTCCAGCAGTGGCAGGGCTTCTTCGTAGATTCTTCCCTTTGATATGGCGATGGTTAGCATTTGAAATCCTGGTTGGAGGCATCGGGGTTTTGCAGGTGAATTTTCCGGGCAAGCCTGGCGGATGTCAAGCATCCTGATGGTGATGCGGGAAGGCTTGCCGGCAAATGCTTTGCTTGCAGTTGTTCCGATTTCTCGGGTTGTATGCCTTGTTTTGGGCAAGGGTGATGCGAAGGTGAAAAAATGTCCGGGATCTGTCTATCCCTGTTCAATTCGGTACACGGCGGATGGACGCGCCCAACTGCGCCAGCTTTTCCTCGATATGGTCATAGCCGCGGTCGATGTGGTAGATTCTGTCGACGATGGTTTCGCCGTGCGCGACCAGCCCGGCCAGCACCAG
>JAJRWJ010000461.1 GCA_024276805.1 Gammaproteobacteria bacterium | reverse complement strand
GTGCGGAGAGGATACTTTGCGCTTTCAGCGTTCCGTGCCTATATACATGACAGAGACTCATTATGGTCTTGAACAGGTTTCTGAGTTCAATATCAGGAATTCACTGATTATTTCCTTTATCCCGCAATTATACGTCAATTGCACCGTCCTCAATTTGGTTGCTGCATATTTTCCATTGTGACTGGCTGTTGCAGAACTTGCATCCGTGGAGATTCTCCTATAGTCTGGCAACTTTTCAAGGCTAACTCAACCCCAGACTATGAATGCACAAACAATAATATGTATAGTCCCGATAATGGGTATCATCGCACTGATATTTACCTATGCCAAATCGGCCTGGGTGGCAAAGCAGGATCCTGGCACCGAGCGGATGATCCGCATCGCCGAACATATCAATGCCGGAGCAATGGCATTCCTGAAGGCGGAGTACAGCATTCTCGGTATTTTTGTCGTGATCGTCGCAGCGCTGCTGGCCTTCTCCAATCTGATGACCGCATTGGCATTCATCGTTGGCGCCATCTGTTCGGGAGGCGCCGGTTTCATTGGCATGCGGGTGGCAACCAAGGCCAATGTACGCACCACCAATGCAGCCAGATCCAGTCTTGGTGAAGCGCTCAACATCGCTTTCAGTGGTGGCTCGGTAATGGGCATGGGTGTTGTTGGTCTGGGAATTCTGGGACTCAGTTCACTGTTCGCCCTGTTTGTATTCAAGTTCGGTCATGTGCCGGATGAAATATCCAGCGTTCTTGAAGCCATCACCGGATTTTCCTTTGGCGCCTCGTCAATTGCGTTTTTTGCCCGTGTCGGCGGTGGCATCTATACCAAGGCGGCCGATGTCGGCGCCGACCTGGTCGGCAAGGTGGAGGCGGGTATTCCCGAGGATCATCCCCTGAATCCCGCGACCATTGCCGATAATGTCGGCGACAATGTCGGTGACGTCGCCGGAATGGGCGCCGACTTGTTCGAGTCCTATGTTGGGTCGATCGTCGGTACCATCGTGCTGGGTGCGGCTTTTATCGGTCTGGCCGGTTTCGAAACGGACGGCTCTCTGTGGGGAATCAACGCCATCCTGCTGCCGCTGGTGATTGCCGGAGTGGGCATCATCATGTCCATCGTGGGGACTTTTTTCGTCAAAGCCGGCCCCGATGGCAATCCGCACAGGGCGCTCAATATCGGTGAGTTTCTTGCCGCACTGCTGACCGTAGTCGCCACCTATTTCATCATCATTGCAATGCTGCCCGCGCAATGGCAACTCGATGGCATCGACTATACTGCCCATGGTGTATTTTTTGCCCTGTTGTTCGGTCTCTTGTCTGGTCTGGCCATTGGCAAGATCACCGACCATTATACCGGCACAGGAACCAAGCCTGTCATCGGCATCGTCAAGCAGTCCGTAACCGGTTCCGCGACGAATATAATTGCCGGACTAGCTGTCGGCATGATGTCCACCGCCTGGCCGATCATCATTCTCGCCACGGCGATGATTGCCGCCTACAGCATGGCGGGGTTCTATGGCGTCGCCATTGCCGCCGTGGGCATGCTGTCCAACACCGGCATCCAGCTGGCCGTCGATGCCTATGGCCCGATCTCCGACAATGCCGGCGGCATTGCGGAAATGACCAATCTGCCCGAGGAAGTCCGCCGACGCACTGACAAGCTGGATGCGGTCGGTAATACCACGGCAGCGATCGGCAAGGGTTTTGCCATCGGTTCCGCGGCATTGACGGCGATCGTTCTGTTTGCCGCCTTTCGTACTGTTTACAACGAAACACATCTCGATTCTCCGTTGACCGGCATCGATATCACCAATCCCTATGTGATGGGTTCATTGTTCATTGGCGCGATGCTGCCCTTTCTTTTTTCCGCTCTGGCGATGCAGGCCGTGGGCCGGGCCGCGATGAGCATGATCGAGGAGGTGCGCAGACAATTCAGGGACATCCCGGAATTGCATGCAGCACTTGCCGTGATGAGTAAAAATGGCGATAGTCATTATGATCAGTGGGATCGACAGGACCAGGAGATATTCGATGCCGCAGATGGCAAGGCGGAATATGACAAGTGCGTCGCAATTTCCACCAAGGCCTCCCTACGGGAAATGATCTTTCCTGGCCTGCTGGCTGTTTCCACACCGGTGGCATTTGGTTTTGGCACGCAGTTCTTTACCGAGGGCAATACCAATGCCCTGATGCTGGGCGGACTGCTGGCCGGGGTCACCGCTTCCGGTGTCTTGATGGCGCTGTTCCAGGCCAATGCCGGCGGAGCATGGGATAATGCCAAAAAAATGATCGAGGAAGGTTACAGCTACGATGACCAGTATCTGAAAAAGGGCACCGAGGCGCACAAGGCGGCAGTAACCGGCGACACCGTCGGCGACCCCTTCAAGGATACCTCGGGACCCTCGCTGAACATTCTGCTGAAGCTGATGTCAGTTGTGGCGCTGATTATCGCACCCTATATTTAGCAGGATTGCAGTCGCCGTATATTGTCAAGCAATCAGGAAAAACACTCTATGACTGACAGCGTATCTGCAAGGTATAGGAGGTGAACGATGAATGACAAACAGCTGCTTGCAGAACAGGCGGTCAGTCTGGTCGAAGATGACATGTTGGTTGGACTGGGCACGGGATCGACCGCCAATTGTTTCATCGAGGAACTGGCGCGGCGCTGTCGTGAAAACGGGTTACGCGTTACCGCCGTGGCCAGTTCCATGGTCAGCGCCATCAAGGCCCAGCAATTGGGTCTTGCACTGCGGGCAATCGAACATGTGCAACATCTCGATCTGTATGTCGACGGCGCCGATGAAGTGGCGCCGGACTTGACGCTGTTGAAGGGCCGTGGCTACGACCTGGTCAGGGAAAAACTCTTGGCCCGGAGCTGTGACAGATTTCTGGTGCTGGTCGATCACAGCAAGCTGGTCGAGCGAATCGGTGAACGGTATCCCATCCCAGTGGAAGTGCTGCCGTTTGCCTGGCCGCTGGTGTTGAAATCACTGGAGGCTTTTGGCGGGCGTGGTGCGCTGCGCCAGACTGCCAATAAAGATGGCCTGACGGTGACTTTTCATGGTAGTCT
>JAJRWJ010000056.1 GCA_024276805.1 Gammaproteobacteria bacterium | reverse complement strand
CTGTATTAGATCAGAATCAGTTCAGCAAGGCCCAGAAAGACAAAGAAGCCCATGGCATCCGTTGCCGTGGTCAGCAGCAACGGGGAGGCAATGGCCGGGTCGCCGCCAAATTTTTTGATCAACAGGGGGATCAGCGAACCAATCAGCCCCGCTGTAGCCAGGTTGACGATAATCGCCAGGGCAATCACCACGCCGAGCATGAATTGATGGAACCACAGCAGGGTGATGATGGATACTGCGCCGCCGATGATCAGGCCATTGTAGATGCCGATCCAGATTTACCGTTTGATCACCGGGAAAGCATTTTGCCAATCGATTTGTCCCAGGGCCAGTTTTCTTACCGTCACCGTGACGGCCTGATTGCCGACATTGCCGCCCAGCGCTGCGACGATGGGCATCAGTACGGCAAGAGCGACCAGATGTTCGATGGTGTCTTTATACAAGCTCACGATAAAAGCGGCAATACACAATGCCGCCAGATTGATGAACAGCCAGCGCAGCCGCGCCTGTCGCGCGGAGGTGAAGCTTTCCTCTTCCGCCGCATTATTGGCGCCAGCCATTTTCAGTGCCTGATTTTGTTCCTGTAGACGAATCAAATCATAGACATCCTCGAAAACGATGCGCCCCTGCAATTGATCCTTTTCGTTTACCACGGCAATGACACTGAGGTCATAGTCTTCAAACAGTTGTATGACTTTTTCGATAGGCGTCGTGGCATGTACGCTGATCGGTTTGAGGTGATGGATCGTCGCCTTGGACATGATTTTCTGCATGCTGTCATGGTCATCGAACAGCATCAGGTCGGTAAAATGCAGCACTGCAAGCAGGTGCTGATCGGCATCGACGACAAATAATTTGAAGATCGGGCTGTTGGGGTTTTCTTTTCTGAAAATACGGATCTTTTCTTTGAGATGCGCCAGTGTGTCGCTCAATTCCGCCGTCAACATTTCTGTTTTCATGTAGGCGCCGGCCTGGTCCGGTGAAAATTGTGAAAGATTCGTGACCTCGGCCTGTTCATCGGGCGCCAGCAATGAATAGGTGCTTTTGGCGTAGTTCTGGTCATATTGTTTGACGCGCTGTAAAAAATCGGTCAGGGCGTCACTGTCCAGACAGGAGAGTGCGGTCGCCATTTTTTTATAGGGGATGCGCGAAAACGCTTCCTCGAAAATATCGCTGGGCAATTCCATCAGTGTTTTACATAGGAGCTGTAATGGCAGTTTTGCCAGTTCAGCAAAAAAAATACCAACATCCTTTTCATATAGCAGACGCAGCTTTCTGGCAATCTGCATGGGGGTTTCGGTTTCTTGCAGGTCAGCCGGGTCGCGTTGTTTGGTCGAATTGTCTTGTACGGTTGTCATCATTTTGTGTGGCGTGAACGTTTCACCGGGAAACTGACGTCGTCCGATGGTCAGGCAGTCGATTGTTGCGGGGACGAAAACTGCAGACGGCGTGCCAGTCTGCTAAGCGGAGACATCGCCTCTGTCTGTGATCGAAGGCACATCACGCCGGGTCGCACCTGCGTACAGTTGCCGGGGGCGCCCGATTTTCTGCTTGGGATCGGAGATCATTTCATCCCAGTGCGCGATCCATCCGACGCTGCGTCCCATCGCGAACATCGCGGTGAACATGTTGCTGGGGATTCCCAGCGCCTTGAGCACGATGCCGGAGTAGAAGTCGACATTGGGATAGAGCTTTTTTTCGATGAAATAGTCGTCTTCCAGGGCGATGCGTTCCAGTTCCAGGGCCAGCTTGAAGATCGGGTCATCATGCAGGTCCAGTTCAGTGAGCACTTCGTGACAGGTGGCGCGCATCAGTTTGGCGCGCGGGTCATAATTTTTATAGACGCGGTGACCAAAGCCCATCAGCCGGAAAGGGTCGTTTTTGTCTTTGGCTTTTTTGATGTAGTGATCGATATTCGAAACATCACCTATTTTCAGGAGCATGTTCAGTACCGCCTCGTTGGCCCCCCCGTGTGCGGCTCCCCACAGACAGGCAATGCCGGAAGTCAGGCAGGCATAGGGATTGGCGCCGCTGGAGCCGGCCAGGCGTACCGTGGACGTGGAGGCATTCTGTTCATGATCGGCGTGCAGAATCAGGATTCTGTCCAGAGCCCTGACCAGCACAGGATTGGGAATATATTCTTCGCAGGGGTTGCCCAGCATCATATGCAGAAAGTTTTCCACATAGGTCAGCTTGTTCTGTGGATACATGAATGGCAGACCGACGGTATATTTATGGCTCATTGCGACAATGGTGGGGATTTTCGCGAGGATGCGAATGGCGCACAGATCCCGGTGCTCCTTGCTGCTTATATCCAGCGCATCGTGATAGAATGCCGACAGGGCGCCCACGACGCCGACCATGATCGCCATCGGATGCGCATCCCGGCGGAAGCCATTGAAGAAATCGGTGAGCTGGTCGTGCAGCAGGGTATGGTGGGTGATTTTATCGACAAATTTTTCCAGCTCTGCCTTTGGCGGCAGTTCACCGTTCAGCAGCAGGTAGCAGACCTCCAGGAATGTGCATTGTTCGGCGAGTTGCTCGATCGGGTAGCCGCGGTATAGCAATACTCCCGCCTCGCCGTCGATATAGGTGATTGTCGAAGTGCAGCTGGCGGTGGAAGTGAACCCAGGGTCGTAGGCGAACATGCCGGTTTGCTTGTACAGGGTTTGAATATCGAGGACATCGGGCCCTACCGTACCGGACAGCATTGGCAGTTTATAGGTGGAGCCATTGCTGTCGTCGATCAGCGTGAAACTGTGTTCAGTGTTCATGGTTTGCTTTCCTGTGATGATTTTTTCAGGGCGTTATTGACAGTGGAATATTACCGGCTTTTCCGCTTCTCCGCCAGATACACAGAAAATTGTGCTGTCAGCCTGCTGACAACTATCTGGCATACATTGTGCTATGATCTTCATTAAACTGAAGTTTTCAGTTTTGCAGGCGTACAGTCGTCGATGCGGGTGCTTTTGCCTGTTGCAGGGTGGATAGGCGACGGCGTGATCCATCATTTTTCCGTGGGTCTGTCTG
>JAJRWJ010000055.1 GCA_024276805.1 Gammaproteobacteria bacterium | reverse complement strand
GTAGTATTTCTATCCACAGACTGTTGTTCTATCTCGGATAGCGATTTGGCGACTGAACGTCGTTGTTTCTTCGGAATGTCCCATACATCCCGGTCTTTTTCTAGCTTACCTTGCATTTCCGATACAAAATCTTCATTTCCCAGATAAATCTGGTTTTTTAATTCAGACCATATTTCAATATTCTGACCGATTCCATCGTGAACAAACTGCCGATACCTTTTTTTAGCACGATGTTTACTCCCTCCAAATTGGGACAAAATCCAGTCGGTTGTCAACCAGTCAATAGCCGCTGTTTTACTGATCATGGCTGGATAACTACTCCATTGCCAATCTTCAATATCACGTACCATACCTTTTGCCCGTACAGGGTTTAAAACAACATAACGAGCCAGTTCCAAAAGATAACTTTCTTTATCAACAAGAATTGCCTTGTAACGTCCTTGAAATAAATGGCCCGTCCGATTGTGTCGACGGTTGCTTGTTTGTGAATATACCCCGTTTAGTTGCCGCATTCCTTTTGCAAGATTTCCATCAAGGGTTTTAACAATCAAGTGATAATGGTTACTCATCAAACAATAGCCATGACAAAGCCAGTTAAAGTCGGTGACGACCTTTCCCAGGATATCCAGAAAGATTTTTCGATCTTCGTCATCTTCATAGATATCCTCGCGACGGTCTCCGCGAGAAGTAATGTGATAAAGCGCATTTGGGAACTCAATTCTTAGAGGTCTTGCCATCGTTGGAACTATACCCCAAAAACTAAAATTTCGCAATTCGGGACCTGACCCTTTGCCTTTCTTTGCCTTTGCCTTTCGTGACCCTTTGCCTTTCGTATCCGGGATCACCGCCTCTGGTCGCAATGGTATGGCCAGGAGCATGCCTGTCCGGATTTGCTTGCGGAAGCGGTCTATGGCCTGCCGGAGATCAACCGGGAGGCGGTCAAGGCCGCGAATCTGATCGCCTGCCCCGGTTGTTATCCGACGGCGGTGCAGCTGGGCTTTCTGCCCTTGATCGAAAACGGTCTGGTCGACTTCGGGCATTTGATCGCCGATGTCAAATCGGGAGTCAGCGGCGCGGGACGCAAGGCGCAGCTTCCGGTGTTGATGAGCGAGACCGGGGAAAGCTTCAAGGCCTACGCGGCCGGCGGCCACCGGCATTTGCCGGAAATAGTCCAGGGCTTGCAGGGCATTGCCGGACAGGTAGTGGATTTGACCTTCGTGCCGCATTTGACGCCGATGATCCGGGGCATTCATGCAACTCTGTACGGTCGGCTGACTGGCGATGCGGGTGATCTGCAGGCGCTCTATGAGCAGCGCTATGTAGGAGAGCGGTTCGTGCAGGTGCTGCCTGCCGGCGGCCATCCGGATACCCGCGATGTCAAAGGCAGCAACCACTGCCAGATTGCAGTACACCAGCCGCAGGATGGGCAAACGGTTGTGGTGCTGTCGGTGATCGACAACCTGGTGAAAGGCGCAGCCGACCAGGCCGTGCAAAACATGAATCTGTTGTTCGATCTGCCGGAGGCGCAGGGATTGCAGAGCATTGCTCTTTACCCATAAATCCTTTGTGTCAGGATATTGGTCGTTTTGTGTAAGAAAAAGGATGGGGTTAATTTTTATCTGACCCCGGTTACTCTGTATATATTCAGACCCTCCACGAATAAATCAGCAGTTTTCCTTAAGAAGCATCGTAAGTCATTGATAGATTGTCCGCAGAGTGAAAAAACTGGCTAAATTACAGAGGGGGTCTGAATACTTACGTTACTCTTGTTCTTTCAAAAACAGCGGCAAATTGTTCGTATCGAGTGCCTTGTGATGATGTTTCTGACAGAAACCCAATATTAGCGCAGCCATTTTTTTAATAACATTTGCTTTGGTCAGGAATGGATTCCGCAATCAAAAGTTCGTCAGATTTTTGAGCAATATCAACCGGCAACTTGATCATCAGAATTATCCAGAACTGCTTATCCCGTGAAAAATGGATGTTATCCCGACTAGGAAAGCAATGCTTCAATGCCTATATTGTCAAGTTTTGTGAGCTGGCGTATAAGATATACAGGTCTGGAGAATGAGTTGATGGCTCCGCTTTGCGGAACCATCGCGGAGGATAATGAGCTATATCGGCTTATAAACGTCAATCTAATATTTGGTGCAACGCCATCAATCGGATTAAGTCAGACGCTGATCGCGCTCCTTATCCTCCGCGTTATGCATTCACTGAACCAGCCTATTTAACCCATATTATTGGAACAGGATTTACACCATGACAAGCAACCAACAGCGTGCCGCCCTGCAACGCCAGATCTGGCAGATTGCCAACGATGTGCGCGGCGCCGTCGATGGATGGGATTTCAAGCAATATGTGCTTGGCACACTGTTTTACCGCTTTATCAGCGAAAATTTTGCCAGTTACATCGAGGGCGGTGATGACAGCATCCACTATGCCGAGCTGGGCGATGATGTTATTAACGAAGACATCAAGGACGACGCCGTTAAAACCAAGGGCTACTTTATCTACCCCAGCCAGCTGTTTGCCAATGTTGCGAAAAGCGCCAATACCAACGAGAGCCTGAATACCGATCTGGCCAGGATATTCTCCGAAATTGAAGCCTCGGCCAGCGGCTACCCCTCAGAAGACGACATCAAAGGTCTGTTTGCCGACTTCGACACCACCAGCAACCGCCTTGGCAATACGGTCAAAGACAAAAACAACCGCCTTGCGGCGGTACTCAAAGGGGTTGCTGGGCTTGATTTTGGTGACTTTGAAGACAACCACATCGACCTGTTTGGTGACGCCTACGAGTTCCTGATTGGCAACTACGCCGCCAATGCGGGTAAATCCGGCGGCGAGTTTTTCACCCCCACCCACGTCTCCAGGCTGATTGCACAAATCGCCATGCACAAGCAGACCAGCGTCAACAAAATCTATGACCCCGCCTGCGGCTCCGGCTCGCTGTTGCTGCAAGCCAAAAAACACTTTGACGCCCATATCATTGAAGAGGGCTTCTTCGGCCAGGAGATCAACCACACCACTTACAACCTGGCGCGGATGAACATGTTTTTGCACAACATCAACTACGACAAGTTCAACATCCAACTGGGCAACACCCTGATCGAACCCCATTTTGCTGAAGACAAACCGTTCGACGCCATCGTCTCCAATCCACCCTACTCGGTCAAATGGATCGGCGCCTACGACCCGACGCTGATCAACGACGACCGCTTTGCCCCCGCAGGCGTACTACCGCCCAAATCCAAGGCCGACTTCGCCTTTGTGCTGCACGCCTTGCATTACTTGTCCAGCAAGGGGCGCGCCGCCATCGTCTGCTTTCCCGGCATCTTCTACCGCGGCGGCGCCGAGAAAAAAATCCGCCAATACCTGGTCGACAACAATTTTGTGGAAACCGTGATCTCACTGGCACCCAACCTGTTCTACGGCACCACCATCGCCGTCAACATACTGGTGCTGTCCAAACACAAAAGCGATACCCGCACCCAGTTCATTGACGCCAGCGGCGAGGACTTCTTCAAAAAAGAGACCAATAACAATGTACTGACCGACCAACACATCGAAAAGATCATGGCCATCTTCGACAGCAAGGAAAACGTCGAGCACATCGCCGAAACCGTGGATAATAACAAGATTGCCGAAAACGACTACAACCTCTCCGTCAGTGCCTATGTAGAGCCCAAAGACACCCGCGAGGTGATTGATATTGCCAAGCTCAATGCCGAGATCAAAACCACCGTTGCCAGAATCGATCAACTGCGTGCCGAGATTGATGCGATTGTGGCGGAGATTGAGGCATGAGCCAGCGGGATTTTCTGGAAAAGCTGCTAGATGGGGCGACAGTGGAGTGGAAGGCTTTGGGGGAGGTTCTTGTGCGCACAAGGGGTACGAAGATCACTGCTGGTCAAATGAAAAAAATACATAAAGATAATGCGCCGTTAAAAATTTTTGCTGGTGGTAAGACCGTGGCATTTGTTGATTTTGAAGATATACCTGCAAATGATATAAACAGAGAACCCTCGATTATTGTCAAATCGCGTGGTGTTATCGAGTTCGAATATTATGACCAGCCTTTTTCTCATAAGAGTGAGATGTGGTCTTATCATTCTAACGGGGAACGCGCCAATATTAAGTATGTATATCACTTTCTTAAATTGAATGAGCCTTATTTTCAAAATCTTGGCAGCAGAATGCAAATGCCGCAAATTGCAACACCAGATACTGATAAATTCAAAATCCCCATCCCATGCCCCGACGCCCCCGAAAAGTCGCTGGCGATTCAGGGGGAAATTGTGCGCATTCTGGACGCTTTCACCGAGCTGACCGCCGAGCTGACCGCCGAGCTGACCGCCCGCAAAAAACAATACAACCATTACCGCGACCACCTGCTCACCTTTGACGAGGGCGAAGTGGAATGGAAGACTTTGGGGGAGGTGGCTCTTGAATTTGGGCGAGGTAAATCAAAACACCGACCCCGAAACGACTCGAAGTTATACGGGGGAGACATACCGTTTATTCAAACGGGTGATATTAGAAATGCTGCGCATATTATTTCAGAGTACACGCAAACTTATAGCGAGTTTGGACTAGAGCAAAGTAAGCTGTGGCCGAAAGGTACACTTTGTATAACGATAGCAGCAAATATTGCAGAAACTGCCATTTTAGGTTTCGAGTCTTGCTTCCCCGACAGCGTTATAGGTTTTGTAGCGAATCCAGAAAAAACAAGTTCAAACTATGTAGAATACCTTTTATCTTCGCTTAAATCGAAACTACAAGCTAAAAGCACTGGTAGTGCTCAGGATAATATTAATTTAGCAACTTTCAAAAGTTTGCTATTGCCGTTTCCCCCTCTCGCTGAACAAGCCCGCATCGTCGCCATTCTCGACAAATTCGACACCCTGACGACCTCCATTAGCGAAGGTCTGCCCCGCGAAATCGAGCTGCGCCAGAAGCAATATGAATATTACCGCGATCTGCTGCTGAGCTTCCCTAAACCAGAGGAGGCAGTGGCTTAAGATGAGCCAGACACTCAAGGAGATAGCAGAAACGCTGCGGGATGCTGACAAAAAGGTGCAGTTGATCTATGGCTTCAACGGCACCGGAAAAACCCGCCTTTCGCGCGCACTAAAAGAGCTGATTGCGCCAAAAACTGATGCCGGTGAGGATTCTGAAGACAACCCCTTGAAAGTGCTGTATTACAATGCCTTTACCGAAGACCTGTTTTATTGGGACAATGATCTTGAAGCTGATAGTGAGCGAAAATTAAAAATCCAGCCTAACAATTACACCCAATGGGTCCTGCAAGAGCAAGGGCAGGATCAAAATGCCATCACACATTTTCAGCATTATGTGGATGACAGCCTTACACCCCGGTTCAACGAAGATTTCACAGAAATCACTTTTTCCATCGAGCGAGGAACGGATGAGCATATAGACAATCTGAAAATCTCCAAGGGTGAAGAAAGCAATTTTATCTGGAGTATTTTCTACAGCATTCTGGAACAGATCATTGATGTTTTAAGTGTATCCGAACCTGATGATCGAGAAACCAATCAGTTCGATCAGCTGGAATATGTGTTTATTGATGATCCAGTCAGCTCGCTTGACGAAAATCATTTGATCGAGCTTGCCGTCAATCTGGCGGGATTAATCAAAACTGCACCAGCTGAACTGAAGTTTATTGTCACCACGCACAGCCCACTTTTTTATAATGTCCTGCACAATGAGCTAAACAGCAAAGCCTGCTACCTGCTGGAGTGTTTTGAAGATGGCACTTTTTCCCTGAAGGAAAAGCAAGGAGACTCCAACCACAGCTTTTCTTACCATCTGTATTTAAAGCAAACCCTGGAAAAAGCGATTGCTGAAAATCAAATTCAGAAATACCACTTTACGCTTTTGCGAAATCTGTATGAAAAAACCGCCAGTTTTCTGGGTTATCCGAGATGGTCGGAACTCTTGCCTGATGATAAAGAGACCTATTTGAACCGTATTATTCAGTTCACCAGCCATAGCACCCTGTCTAACGAGGTTGTTGCAGAGCCAACGCCACAAGAGAAGCAAACCGTAAAGTTTTTACTGGATCATTTGCGGGATAACTATGGCTATTGGAAGCAGGCAGAAAATAATGATGGGGGTGAACAACATGCCTGATCTGAGCCTGCAAGACCAAACCACGGAATTTCTACTCTACACCGCGCCTGATGGTGAGATTAAAGTTGAGGTGCTACTCAGCAATGAGACCATCTGGCTGACGCAGGAACGCATGGCGGAGCTTTTTGGCGTACAGCGTCCAGCCATTACCAAGCATTTGAAAAATATATTTGAAAGCAATGAGTTACAGGAAGATGTGGTATGTTCCATTTTGGAACATACCACTGAACACGGGGCGATTGCAGGGAAAACACAAACCCGGAAGGTAAAATATTACAACCTGGATGCAGTGATTTCTGTCGGTTACCGGGTTAATTCGGCTCAGGCGACCCAGTTCCGCATTTGGGCGACAGCCTTGATAAAAGAGTACATCATCAAGGGCTTTGCCATGGATGACGAACGGCTGAAAAATGGTCGCTATTTTGGCAAGGATTATTTTCGCGAACTGCTGGAGCGGGTGCGTTCCATCCGCGCCAGCGAGCGGCGGATTTACCAGCAGATTACTGATATTTTCGCCGAGTGCAGCATTGATTATGATCCGAAATCGAAAACAACCCAGCAGTTCTACGCCCATGTGCAAGACAAGTTCCATTACGCCATTACCGGCCATACTGCCGCAGAGATTATTTCGATGAAAGCCGATGCCGGCAAACCCTTAATGGGGATGAGCACTTATAAAAATGCGCCCGATGGTCGGGTACTGAAGTCTGACGCCAGCATTGCCAAAAACTATTTGAGCGAAGACGAAATAAAGAAACTGGAGCGGGCGGTATCGTCGTTTTTTGACTATATCGAAGGCATTATCGAGCGGCGCACTACCTTTACCATGGAAAGCTTCGCCGAAAGCGTGAACAAGTTCCTTGCCTTTAATGAGTACCGGATTCTGGAGGGTTACGGCAGTGTTAGCAGAAAACAGGCTGAGCAGAAAGCTTTCGCCGAGTACGACAAGTTCAATAAACAGCAACGCATTGAATCAGACTTCGATCGTGAATTGAAAAAGCGACTACAAAAGAATGACATAGAAGAATGTACCACGAAAAACACAAAAGGCACAAAAGGATAGAAAAAACATTTTGCATTTTTTCGTGCTTTTCGTGTGCTTCGTGGTTAAAAAAACTTGCGTGGTTGAAATAGAAATCGCTATGAACAAAGAAAAGATACTTTTTAAAGAAGAATGTTACCAAATTCAGGGAGCAATCTTTGATGTTTACCGTGAGATGGGTTGTGGTTT
>JAJRWJ010000460.1 GCA_024276805.1 Gammaproteobacteria bacterium | reverse complement strand
GTATATATGTGAAAGATGTTTTTTGCTATATCTAAACCAATTACGCTATTATTCATTTCGGATTCCTCTTTATGCCGTTGTTAAATACTCTGGTGCATTATGACACCGTTGGCGATTGAGGAGTCCATATCATCAACCTACTATGGCGGTATTGGTTGGGGGGACGGGAGGAACCCAACATTGTCATCAGCAAGCCATGGTTTTGATTTTCCCACAGCGCTGACAGCGGTAAACGGTCAACAACTTGCCCTGATGCACATCGAACTGTCTTTCCTTGATGATTTGCCATTTATGAAAGCCACTACGACACAATGTCTTGCCGCGATGTTTTTCTGACAGCTTCGGTTTTTTAAAGGGAACGACGTCGCCCATAGCATCGATCCTGCATTAATTGTCTGTCGAGGAAATGCTCAATTCCTGGCGATGCTATTCCAGGCAGCCATCCAGGCTTTTGTCTGGTAGTTGCCGCCGCCTTGCTCCAAAACACCAGTCAGTTGCATGATCAGAATCTGATTGATGATGCCAAAGAATTGTGCATAGACCAGTTGTGGATCATTGCCACGAATCTTGCCTGCCTTGATGCCCGTCTGTATGATCTGCAGCATCTTCTGAAAAGGCGCTGTAGCATGCAACGGTTTTTCGCCGGGTAAAAATTCATCGATTTTCATCATCAATATAAAGCGCATCACTTCGGGCGCCGCTTCGGCCAGTCCGAAAAACAGATCGACGATTTCCCTGAGTTGCTGCTCCACGTTTCTATTTCTTCGCCGGATATCGTCTATCGAACAACTCAGACTGTCCAGAATATCGGCATACAATGTACTGGCTATGGCCTGTTTGTTCTTGAAATGCTGATAAATGGCACTGGTGGTTTTGACGCCCGCGGCATCCTTGATGTCGGTCAGCGAGGTATTGAAATATCCCTGCTTTGCAAAAAGCCGCAGTGCCGATCTTAAAATATTGTCCCGTACATCCGTTTTTTTCTGATTATTGTCTTGTTGTTCCTGGTCCATTTTTCCTATTCACTGTCTGAATTGAACAGCCGGATTTGTGAGTTGATTGGTTTCCGGTCTGGCACCGATGAAGCTTTTCTTGAAAATCGGTCAACTTTCCACAACGGTTTGCCATGCCAATTTCAAATAATTGATCATCGACCATAGCGTCAGGACCGCAGAGATATAGAGCAGCACATAGCCAATGCTGTTGATCGGCAGACCAAACAGGTCTTCCCGGTAGAGCAGCAGGGAAATAGCCGTCATCTGGGCAGTGGTTTTCCATTTGCCCAACCGGGATACCTTGACTTTCTTGCGCTGTCCGATTTCGGCCATCCATTCCCGTAGCGAGGCGATGGTAATTTCCCGGCCGATAATGACTGCGGCCGCGATGGCAATATAGACGGTGGCCTCTGTCTGGACGATCAAGACGAGAACGATGGCGACCATCAGCTTATCGGCGACAGGATCCAGAAATGCCCCAAAATCAGTTTCCTGGTTCCATTTTCTGGCCAGATAACCATCCAGCCAATCGGTCAGACCAGCCAAAAGAAAGATCGCCGTGGATGCTATATTGGCATATTGCCAGGGCAGGTAAAAAACGACCACCAGTAAGGGAATCAGGGCGATTCTCAAAAAGGTCAATGCTGTTGGTAAATTAAATTCAAGCATCCTGTTGATGATGAAATGTATCGTATATGCGCTGCGCCAATTGACGACTGATCCCGTCAACACTGCAAAGCGCATCCACACCGGCTCTGGATACCCCTTGCAGCCCCCCGAACTGTTTCAACAACTGTTGCCTGCGTTTCACCCCCAAACCTGAAATCCCCTCCAGGATGGAGCTTTTTTTTGCTTTGCCCCGGCGCTGCCGGTGCCCGCTGAGCGCAAAACGATGTGCCTCATCGCGTATATGCTGTATCAGCAGCAAACCGCTCGCTCCCGGTGTGAAATCGATGGGCTTGTTTTCCCCTGCCTTCAGCAGCGTTTCCATGCCTGCTTTTCGATCCGGCCCCTTGGCAACGCCTACTATGATAACACTGTTTACCCCTAAATCCGCCAATGCCTTTTGCGCTTCGTTGACCTGCCCCTTGCCGCCATCGATAAACAGGATATCCGGCGCCTCATGCTCGCCCTGTTTGAGACGTTTGAATCGCCGTGCAACGGCCTGGTGTATTGCCGCGTAGTCGTCTCCCGCCTTGATCCCAGCTATATTGAAACGGCGGTAAGCGGATTTCACCGGGCCTTCGCGATCGAATACCACGCAGGAAGCGACGGTCTGCTCACCCTGGGTATGGCTGATGTCGAAGCATTCCAGTCTTTTCGGGACTTCCAGGCAGCCCAGTTGCTCCGCCAGATTGACATACCGGGCATACAGCCCCTGTCTGTCCGACAATTTACTCGACAGGGCATTTTCCGCATTGCTGCAGGCCATGTTCAGCCAGCGCAACCGGTCCCCACGCAGGCGTGATGCAATCGCCACCGGATGTCCGGCCTGCGCGGACAGCACCTCCGTCAGCAGCGATTTTTGTTCGATTTCGTGACTGACCAATAATTCTCCAGGTACCGGCTTGTCCAGATAATATTGTGGAATAAAGGCTTCCAGAACACTGGCTGCTTCATGGTCGGCGGACATTTTCGGAAAAAAGCTCTTGTTGCCCAGATGCTGCCCTTTACGGATAAAAAACACCTGTACACAGGCAATGCCGGCTTTTGCCGCACAGGCAATGATATCGACGTCACCTTTTTCGCCATGGACGAAATGCTTTTCCAGTACGGAACGCAGACGTGCGATCTGGTCCCGGAAACCCGCCGCCTGTTCGAATTCCAGTCTGGCCGCCGCATCCTCCATTTTTGCAATCAGCCGGTCGATCAGCAAATTACCCTGACCATCGAGAAACAGCATGGAATTTTCCACATCCAGCACGTAGCTTTGTTTGTCGATCAAGCCCACGCAGGGTGCGGTACAGCGCTCGATCTGATGTTGCAGACAGGGACGCGAGCGGTTCCTGTAATAAGAGTCCTCACATTGCCGGACAGGAAAGATTTTTTGCAGCAGTTTCAGTGTCTCGCGGACGGCGCCGGCGCTGGGATAGGGGCCATAGTATTTCCCTGGAAGTTTCTTTGCACCGCGATGAAAAGTGATTCTGGGAAAATCCTGGGCTGTGGAAATATAGATATAGGGATAGGACTTGTCATCCCGCAAACAGATGTTGTAGCGGGGTTTGTGGCGCTTGATCAGCTGGCTTTCCAGCAGTAGCGCCTCGCCTTCGGTATGCGTGACGGTGACCTCGATGGCGGCAATGCGCCTGACCATTGCCTGCTGTTTTGGCGAGACAGTACCGGTCCTGAAGTAACTGGCGACACGATTTTTCAGATTTTTCGCCTTGCCGATATAGATCACTTCTCCACCGGCATCGAGCATCTTGTAGATACCGGGCTGTTTGGTGAGCCCCCGCAAAAAAGCCCTGGCATCGAAACCGTTGGACAATGAATCGCCTTTGTTACGCTCTTCCATGGCCGTAAATTTTTGCCACCTGCCTGAAGACATCCTCGAACATCGCGGCAGTCAAACGCTTGGTTTGTATGTTGTAACGGCTGCAGTGGTAGGAATCCACCAGCAACCGGCCATCAGGCAGTCGATGCACGCTATTGTGGGCAAACACGGCGCTTTTCAATGGCATCCCGTAGGCGCGCAGTACCGCTCGATGGGCAATGCCGCCCAAAGCCATGATGATGGTCTTTTCCGGCAGCTGGCGAAGCTCGGCCGCCAGATAAGCGTTGCACTGTCTGATCTCGTCCCCGCTGGGCTTGTTCTGAGGCGGCAGACACTTGACGGCATTGGTGATCCGGCAATTGTCCAGGCGCAGGCCATCGTCCAGCGACGTGGCCTGCGGCTGATTGCTGTAGCCGAATTTATACAGGGTTTCATAAAGCAGCAAACCCGCGTAATCCCCGGTAAAAGGACGCCCGGTGGCATTGGCGCCATGCATGCCCGGCGCCAGTCCGACGATCAACAGCGCCGGCCGCTCACTGCCAAATGCCGGAACTGGCCTGGCATGGTATGTCGGGTGCTGGCGCCTGACATCGGCCAGGAAATCATCCAGCCGGGGACATTTTGTGCAGTTTATATCGAAAACGCGGTCTTCTGGCATGGCGTGCCTGTCAATGTTTTGGCCTGGAAATCGAATCAAGGCAGGTTGGCGTGCGCTACGATCCCCAAGCATTCCACGCCGGGCGTCTGACACTGTTGGGGTTCCTGGCGTCACACCAACCTACGCAATACGGCCACGGCAGCCATGGCAGGTTGGGGTGAGGCACGCACTCCGACAATCACATCTTAATAATATCAAAATACCGCACTATAAAAAAAGGGCCCAGTATCAGACCCTTTTTTCCGTAGCAGCGAAAATCCCCTGCTGTCGATCTATTCGACCGCTTTCATGCTTAATCTGACGCGTCCCTGACGATCGATTTCCAGCACCTTGACCTTGATCACATCGCCTTCCGCCAACTTGTCGCTGACCTTGTCGACGTGTTCATCGGAGATTTGCGAAATGTGCACCAACCCATCCTTGCCCGGCAAAATGGTCACGAAAGCGCCAAAGTCCATCAGCCGCACAACCTTGCCTTCGTAAGTCTTGCCCACTTCGACTTCGGCGATGATTTCCTCAATCATGCGCTGTGCCTCCAGCCCCGCCTGCTTGTCGACAGACGCGACCTTGACCATTCCGTCATCGGACAGGTCGATACTGGCGCCGGTTTCCTCGGTGATGCCACGGATCGTCGCACCGCCCTTGCCGATCACTTCGCGAATCTTGCTCGGATCAATTTTGAAGGTAATGATGCGTGGCGCAAAATCGGAAACGGTTTTTCTGGTTTCCGGCAGAACAGCATTCATCTTCCCCAGAATATGCAAGCGTCCTTCTTTTGCCTGCGCCAATGCGTTCTCCATGATTTCCGCCGTAATGCCATCGATCTTGATATCCATCTGCAGCGCGGTGATACCACTTTCACTGCCGGCCACTTTGAAGTCCATATCCCCCAAATGGTCCTCGTCACCCATGATATCGGAAAGCACGGCAAAATCGTCACCCTCCTTGATCAGACCCATGGCGATACCGGCAACCGGCGCCTTGATAGGCACACCGGCGTCCATCAATGCCAGGCTGCTGCCGCAAACCGATGCCATGGAGCTGGAACCATTGGATTCTGTAATTTCCGAGACAATCCGAATGACATAGGGAAATTCATCCAGATCAGGCATGATCGCCAGCACACCTCTTTTCGCCAGACGGCCATGGCCGATTTCACGGCGCTTTGGCGAGCCGATGAAACCGGTTTCGCCAACACAATAAGGCGGAAAATTGTAATGCAGCATGAAATTTTCCTTATATTCACCGGCCAGGGCATCGATGATTTGTGCATCCCGTTCGGTGCCAAGCGTAGTGACCACCAGGGCCTGCGTTTCCCCGCGGGTGAACAAGGCCGAACCATGGGTTCTGGGCAGCACACCGGTGCGAATGGTAATGGGTCGGACAGTCGCCAGATCACGGCCATCGATGCGCTTGCTATCCTTGAGAATGGAGCTGCGCACGATTTTCTTTTCCAGATTTTCCAGAATATCACGCACCTGATTCTCCACATACCGGCCGTCCGCGGTAAGCTTCTCCACGATGGCCGTGCGGATATCCTTCAAGTGTTTCTGT
>JAJRWJ010000459.1 GCA_024276805.1 Gammaproteobacteria bacterium | reverse complement strand
TGGAAAAATCAAGGTGCAGGGATTTTGTTAAGCCTGAGAAGTCTTGTGCAGTCAGGTGAGCGATGGGAGCAATTTTGGGCCAAAATTAATCAGTATGGCGCTCAGTGTTATATATAAAACATCATATCAAGGCCGCACCCCGTGGAGCGTGGAGCATTGCATAACATATTGATTACACATGGTTCTTAGGCAATTACCGGTCAATGCAACACTGCGCCTGTACTAGAAATGCGGTGGTGGTTCATCGGAAGCGGGTGCATCACTGCCGGCCACCAGCAGGTCGTTGATGCGTTCATCCAATAATTTACAGGTGGCCACCAGTTTGTCAATCTGTTTTTGTTGTTCGCAGATAACCTCGTTCAGTACCCGCAGGGTCTCTTCCTGGAAGGCGATTTTACTTTCAATATCGATTATACGTTGTTCATTCATAATATCTGTTGCTCTGGATGATTGATGGGTGAAAGCAGTTTTGTCGGTATTTATAGTGCTGCACGGGAAAGGCGTGGTGACAATTGTATACTCTCCGCATGTGAATTTTTAGCATTGCTGTCCCCCGGGTTGGCGATGGACCAAGCGGAAGCCTGTCACAGGTCGAGAAAGAAAATGTACACTACTATAGCCAACCAGGTTAATGCCAGGAGCAGCCAGGGCAGCCAGTGTTGCCGGTAAATAACCGAAGTTTGCCGTGCTGCATCCTGCAGCCGGGTGTGCGGCGCATTTTGTGATGAATGCCTGAGTTTTTTATTCAACTCCCGCGATTTGGCTTTATGCTGTATTTTATATTGCTGAATTCCTTTCTGGATGCCTTGGGCGATCAACTTGGTCTGTTCCTTGGTTTGCCCTGGACGCTGGGTGCCCCTGGCAATTTTCAAGGCTTCCTGCTGTGTTTCCGGTGAAGCCGGTATTTTTTTTGCCTGTTTTTTCATGGCTGCCGTCGTTTCAATGGTTTGTCCTGCCGGTGTTATTGCCGGGCGTTCAGCGCTGCAGCAATTTTCAGCGTCTCTGTTGGGCTTTGCCGGAACTCCGTCTACCGGTATTGGCCGTCTTTGGTCTGCGATGACCGGCCGGGTTCCTGACGCGCGGCTTTCTCTTGTGGTGCCTGCTGTGCCTGACATGCTCCGATGGCGACGGTGTAGACAGGGTGAACCCGGCTTCGAAGCCGGGTTCTGTGGATCTGGGAATCTGCCGCCCGAGCAATTTTTCGATAGCCGCCAGTTGTTTGATTTCTTCCTCACTGACCAGTGACAGGGACTCCCCCTGCATGCCGGCGCGCCCGGTCCTGCCGATACGGTGGATATAATCTTCCGGAACCGACGGCAAATCGAAGTTGACCACATGCGGCAATTGATCGATATCGATACCGCGAGCGGCGATATCGGTTGCTACCAGTACCGCGATGGAACCCTCCTTGAAAAAATTCAAGGCCCTGGTGCGGGCATTCTGGCTTTTGTCGCCATGCAGCACGGCACAGCGTATGCCATCCCGCTGCAGCTGCCTGCCCAACCGGTCGGCGCCATGTTTGGTCCGGACGAATACCAGAACCGGCCGCCAGTTGCCGGAGCCGATCAGATAGGACAGCAGCTCACGTTTTTGTTCCCGCGCCACGGCATAGACCACCTGGGTAACCGCCTCGGCCGCTGTGTTGCGTCTGGCGACGCTGATTTCCGCGGGATCATTGAGAAATTGTCCCGCCATCGCTTTGATTTCATCGGAGAAGGTGGCCGAAAACAACAAATTCTGACGCTGCCTGGGCAGTTTCGTGATGATTCTGCGAATATCGGGAATGAAGCCCATATCGAGCATGCGATCGGCCTCGTCCAGAACAAAAACTTCCACCTGGGACAAATCGACAATTTTCTGGCCGACCAGATCCAGCAGGCGGCCCGGTGTCGCCACCAGAATATCCACGCCTCTGCGCAGCCGTTTGATTTGCGGATTGATATTCACACCGCCAAAAATCACATAGGCCTGCAGCGTCAAATGCCTGCCATAGACTTCGACACTTTCGTAAACCTGCGCGGCAAGTTCCCGGGTCGGGGTCAGGATCAGCGCCCGGATTGCATGGGGTTTCTGGTGGCTGGGCTGCGTTTCCGCCAAACGCTGCAACAGTGGCAGCGTGAAGCCGGCGGTTTTACCGGTACCCGTCTGGGCGCCCGCCAACACATCCTGACCCTTCAAAATGACTGGAATCGCTTGTTGTTGAATCGGTGTTGGAGTTTCGTAGCCCTGTTCGGACAAGGCGCTGAGAAGTTCGGGGGTTAAGCCGAGTTGAGAAAATGACATAGATACCTGTGAGAAAAGAGAAGACTGATCCTGCCGCAATCACTCAGAAGCCGCTGATGTGCAGGAGTGAAGCTGTAATGGTGTAAAACATGAGCATCGAACCGCGAGCACAATCGGCGCTGCTGCAATTTGGGCAAGCGTATGGATTGCTGAATTTGAATTATCTATTATAGCAAGGTAATTCGGATCAGGTTCAATAAGTTGCAGATTTTTAGATGATTGTCCGCTGGGAATCGACCAGATTGGGTTGCGGGGAACCTGTTTCGCCGATCAGGATTTTATCGCCGATACGCAATATTCCGGGTTGCTCATGAATGGCGTTTTGCCCGAAATACACTTTGTTGCCCAGTTTTCGAAACCGACTCAATGTTTTCAGTGGTTCTTTGCCATAGCGTGCTGTCTGCGCATCGATGGTCGTCACGGGACATCTGCCACTGGGCTTGGGCAGTCTGAATGTGATAGCGCCGATGCTGATGCGCCGCCAGGTATCTTCCGCAAAACTGTCGCAGCCGCTGATCACAAGATTGGGCCGAAAACGGCTCATGGGCAGTGGCGTGGGCATTTTCCGGTTCAGTGCCGCCAGGGAATTCTCGGCAATGATCAGAAACGGGAAGCCATCGGTGAAATTGGTCTTGTCACCGGGACTGGCATAATTCTGATCGACCTGCCTGACCGTCTCGTCAGCCTGAAAAACCAGATGGCATGGAGTCTTCAGGAAATCACTCAGCCACTGATCGACCTCGTCAGAGACCAGCGTTGCAGGGCAGCTGTCCTTCCAGATCGTGGTACTTATCACTGGCCCCTGCCGCTCTGTCAGTGGCAGGGAAATACTACCCATACCCGGGGCGCTCAACTGCAGTGAATCTGCAACGATCCGCGTTTCGACCTGGACCATTTGCGGAAGCCGGCGCTGACTGAGAAACTGATGTTCCCGATCCACCAGCATCCATTTGCGATCCAGCTTCAGACCTTTGCCATCCACTTCCCAGGCATCCACTGCGATGCCGGAAAAGGATTTGACGGGGTAAATGTAAATTGCACTCAAAGTGATTGCGGTCATGTCGGTTCAGTTGCAGTGTGGGGGGCAGTCGCTGATGTGTATCGATGCTGCGCTTGATGCAGTACATTTTAGCAGCATCCGTACTGTGGCGAACAGGATGCATTTATTTAGTTTACAACCCAGAGATATACATGGTCCCAGTCAGATTCTAAGAAAAATCGTCATGCCCGCCGGGAAGCGGGCATCCAGCGCCATGGACGGCATGTTTTTCCCATCCCTGGAGCCTGGATTCCGGCACTCCATGCCGGAATGACGATCTTTGAAAAAAGGGATGATGTAATCTGACAACGTAGAATTAATAACAAAGCGGGAAGAGGCATCGATGATGCGTCAGTGATTATGTCATTTGAACACCAGGTCCGACTGGGTATCCAGCAGGTAGTCGCCAAGTTCGGCATTGAACTGCTTGAACACGATACCGTAAGTGGCTTCCGAGGCGGAAACTCGATGAATGATTTTGCCCCGCAGGGAAAAGGCCCTGCCCGTGTCGAAAACCAGATGTAAGATGACTTCGTTTCCTATCCTGAATTTTTGGCTGGTTGCAAGCAATGCCCCTTTCGTACTAATATCGAGAAGTTTGCTGGTTGCTGACAGATTTTTGCCAAACATTCTGAATTTTTCCAGCGTGGCATCGATATCTTCACGGACATAGCGGACCGCTTTTCTCCGGTTGTTTATTGGAAAATCCAGATTATCCAGAGTAAAAATATCGTCTTCATCCATTTCTAAGGTAATTGGCTCTATCATGGCGTATGATCAGTTGAGTTACAGCATAGCGTCTGCATTTTATTCCTGAATCGCTGAAAAAAGCCATCCAGACTTTTCCGGCCCGGTAAACATCGGATGTTCAACGGTTACCGGATGCAGTCGCTGTTTGCTTGAGATTTATTTAATACTATCTGCTTATTGCAATAATTCAATGGTCAAATTCCCAAATTCTCCTTTTTTTGTGTTGCCAGGACTGTTGCTGGCCGGTTTGATGCTGTCGGGTTTTCCCGGAGTGTGCATTGCCGGACACCTGGAAATCCAGATCGCCTATTTCACGCAGCAGAAAAAACCGCCGCCGCCTCTATCCAATCTGGATCCATTCGTTGCCGACAAAGGCATCCAGGGGGCTTTGCTGGCCATCGAGGATAACAACACCACGGGACGATTCACCGACCAGAAATTCAATCTGCATGAAGTGGTCGTGCCAATCGATGGGGATGTCGTGGCCTCTTTCAGGAAAGTGCTGAAGGATGGCTATCAGCTGATTATCGTCAATCTGGATGTCGCTCCTTTCAAACAGGTCGCCGGCATACCGGAAGCGGAGCGGGTGCTGCTGTTTGACATCGCGACCCGGGACGATGAACTGCGCCGGACCGCCTGTTTCGCCAATACGCTGCATCTGCTGCCCAGCCGGGCCATGCGCGCCGATGCCCTGGCGCAATACATGCTGAAAAAACGCTGGCGGGAATGGTTTCTGGTAATTGGCCCGAATCAGCAGGACAAGCTTTTCGCCGCGGCGGTGAAACGTTCGGCAAAACGCTTCGGCATGAACATTGTCGCGGAAAAAACCTGGCGGCATACGCATGATGCCCGGCGCACGGCACAGTCCGAAGTGCCTGTTTTTACCCAGGGTGTGGATTATGATGTGCTGGTAGTGGCCGATGAAGCCGGTCTGTTCGGTGAATATTTGACTTATCGCACCTGGAAACCGCGGCCGGTCATCGGCACCCAGGGGCTGGTCGCCACATCCTGGCACAGGGCGCATGAACAATGGGGGGCAGTGCAGATCCAGAACCGTTTCATGGAGCGGGCGGGACGCTGGATGGAGGAAGAGGATTATTCCGCCTATCTGGCAATCAGGAGTATTGGCGAGGCCGCGACCAGAAGCCATGCCAATGACAGCGCCGCGATCAGGAAATTTATTTTCAGCAGCGATTTTGCACTGCAGGGCTACAAAGGCAGGCCGCTGACCTATCGTTCCTGGAATGGCCAGCTGCGTCAGCCGGTACTGCTGGCGGCGGCCCGTTCCATGGTCAGCGTTGCGCCTCTGGAAGGGTTTTTACATCCCAGCAACGAGCTGGACAGCCTGGGATTCGATCGATCGGAAACGACATGTCAATGAGGAAGCAATGAAAATAAATCTCCGCATAAAGTATTTGTTGGTCATGGTTCTGTGCAGCGTTGCTGCCAGGGCGGAAACGGTTTTCGTCACACTGGAAAAGGACAATGCCCTGGCGGTGGTCGATCCGAACGCCGGGAAACTGCTGCAAACCATCGCTATCGGCCAGCGGCCAAGAGGCATCGCACTGAGCAAGGACAACCAATATCTGTATATCGCCACCAGTGATGACGACAGTATCATAATCATCGATGCCGACACCTATACCCAGGTGGGCAGGCTGCCTTCCGGGGAAGACCCGGAAACATTCGCACTCGATCCGGCGGGAAAACTGCTGTTTGTTTCCAACGAGGACGACAATCAGGTATCGGTCGTCGATGTCGCCGGCAAAAAACTGCTCAAGACCATAGCGGTGGGCGTCGAACCGGAAGGCATTGCCGTCAGTCCGGACAATCGCTGGATCGTCAGTGCTTCCGAAACCACCAACATGATTCACTGGATAGCAGCCGACAGCCTGACGATTACCGACAATACCCTGGTCGATCCGCGTCCCCGCGCAGCCGCATTCACGGCAGACAGCCGGCAGCTGTGGGTAACGTCGGAAATTGCCGGGACATTGCTGATACTGGATGTCGAAAGCAGGCAGATCAGCAAAAGAATCCACTTTCGGGTGCCGGGGCTGACACCGGACAGAATACAGCCAGTGGGTGTGCTGATCGACAGGGAAAGACGCTGGGGCTATGTCGCTCTTGGCCCTGCCAACCGGGTCGCGGTAGTCGACGCCAAGACACTGGAAGTGGAAAAATATCTGCTGGTGGGTCAGCGTGTCTGGAATCTGGCTTTTTCACCGGATCAATCCCGCCTCTACACCACCAATGGCGTCAGCAATGACATCTCCATAATCGATCTCAGGGAGCACAAGGTGACAAAATCCCTGAAAGTGGGGCGTTTTCCCTGGGGAGTCGTTGCCCGGCCATGAATTCGACGACCGCACTGAAAATCATCGATCTGAGTTTTTCCTATGGCGCCAGAAAGGCGCTGGATAACGTCACTTTTTCCATTGACCGGGGACAATGCACCATCCTGCTGGGTCCCAATGGCGCCGGAAAAACCAC
>JAJRWJ010000054.1 GCA_024276805.1 Gammaproteobacteria bacterium | reverse complement strand
GCGAACAGACGCCTCTATTCTGGATTGGCTGGAATCCCTGTAATTTTGGTTCATTGAGTAATGTGGAGTCATTTTACCCTATCCCGTTATTTTTCAGGCACCTTTGGGCCTTGACTCCACATAATTGAACACTCAACATAATTTCCCGATGTGCCACTGGGTCATGTTCCTTACCGGCATCAGGAAACAGCCTTTCGCCGGATCGGGGTGGATTTCAGGTCGACGCTGGTTTGCACCGGTACCGGTTCGGGGAAAACGGAATGCTTTCTGCTGCCGATTCTGAATTATTGCCATGAAAACCGGCACAAGGCCGGTATCAAGGCGATCCTGATCTATCCGATGAACGCTTTGGCAGCGGATCAGGCGGAGCGCCTGGCCAGTGCGATTTACGGCAATCCCCTGCTGAAGGGCAAGGTGACGGCGGGACTCTATGTGGGCGACCGGGAGCGGGATGCCGCCACCTGCATGACCGAGAAAAGGGTTATTTCCGACAAGGAAGTGCTGCGCGGCAACCCGCCGGATATTTTGCTGACCAACTATAAAATGCTGGATTTCCTGTTGATTCGCGCCAGGGATTTCCAGTTGTGGCGGCACAATGACGAAGACACGTTGAAGTATCTGGTGGTCGACGAACTGCATACTTTCGATGGCGCCCAGGGGACGGACCTTGCCTGTCTGATCAGGAGGCTGAAGGCGAGACTGGATACGCCGCCAGGGCAGCTGGTCTGTGTCGGAACCTCGGCGACCCTGGGCGGCGATCGGGCGGGCAGTGATTTGATCCGGTATGCCAGGCAAATCTTTGCCGAGCCCTTCGATGCACAGGCGGTGATAGGCGAATATCGCCAGTCCCTGGGCGATTACCTGGCCACCTCGCCGGTCGAATTCATTGCCTTTCCTGGTCTGGACAACACGGCTGTCCTGGATGCAGGCCAGTATGCCGACAATGCCGGTTACCTTCAGGCGCAGGCGGAGCTCTGGTTTGGCGCGTTGCAATGTCCGTTCGATAACCCTTTGTGGAGGGTGGAGCTGGGGCTTTACCTGCGCCGGCATTATGTCTTCCAGAATCTGCTGCGGGAACTGGACAGACAGCCGGTCGCCGACTGGCAGACACTGGTGCGCGCTTTCAGGAAACGCCTGGGGTTGCAGGTCGATCTGCCGGAAAGCTTCGTGGCATTGCTGTTGAACAGTCTGGTTTCATTGATTGCGGCGGCCAGGGCGGATGACTTTTTGAGCGCCGACGAGAGTGACAAGGCTAGCCCGCTTCGGGAATTGATCGAGCGGCGGCAGAAGGTCTCTCTACGTCCCTTTCTGGAGGTGCGCCTGCAGTTGTGGCAACGCGAATTGAGCCGGCTGCTGGTTCGCCTGCCACGGAAAGGCTCCCCGCCGACGCTGGTTTTTGCCGATGACGGCGAAGTGCAGCAGCAGTTGGCGTTGCCGGCCATCCATTGCCGCGATTGCGGGGCCATGGGCTGGCTGAGTCATATGGCCGAGGACCGGCAGCAGCTCAGCACCGAGCTGGAGGTAATATACCGGGCCTTTTTTGAACGCTCGGCAAAGTCCAGGCTGCTGTTTCCCATGCAGGGGGTCGATACCATCTGGCAGTTTCCCGGTCAATTCGACAGGAATCTGTGCGCGCATTGCGGTTATCTGAATGCGCGCCCCGGGACGCGCTGTATTACCTGTGGCGCGGATGATCTGATCTGGGTGCATGTGCCGGACAATACCGTGGTGGAGAAGAACCGGCAGTCTGGGGAGGCCAGTCATAAAAGTCACAATCTTTGCCCGTTCTGCCAGAGCAAGGGAAGCTTGCTGATTATCGGTGCCAGAGCGACCAGCCTGACTGCCGTCATGGTGGGGCAGTTGAGCAGTTCCAGGTTCAATGCCGACAAGCAGTTGATCGCTTTTTCCGATGCCGTTCAGGATACCGCGCACCGGGCGGGATACATCGCGGCGCGTACCCGTTCGTTTCCGTTTCGGGTCGCCTTGAAGCGCCTGATCGATCGTTATCCCGGCATTGCCCTGGCAGACTTGATGGAACAATTCCATTGCTTCTGGTCGGATGAGCTGGGTAGCGAAGGGTTCATCGGGATGTTCCTGCCCAACGATATGGATTGGCTGCGTGATTTTGCCGAGTTGAAAAGTACCGGCAGTTTGCCGCAGGGGTCCAATTTAACGGTTTTGTTGAAACGGCGCCTGGCTTTTGAAATTGTCACCGAGTTCGGCTTTCGCTGCCGGGTCGGGCGGTCGTTGGAGCGCAGCGGCGCGGCCTGTACCTTTGTACAGCCGGAATCTTTGCGCAAGGCACTGAAAGCCCTGCTCCCTGAGTTGCGGGAAAATTTCGGCATGTTGCGTGATCTGACTCAGGATGCATGCCAGGCCTTCGTGCTGGGTTTTTTGGCACATATGCGCACCAATGGCGCTGTTTATTGCTCCGAACTGGATGGCTATCTCAAGGAAAACGGCAATCCCGGTATTTTCATCAACCAGGTTCATTTGCCGAATTTTTCCCCGAATGCGCGGGTACCGGTATTTCTGGGCAGCAGGATGACGAAAGGCCTGGAGACCTTGCAGGGAGGCGGTCGATACGCTTCGAGCTGGTATCAGATATGGCTTTACAAATGTCTGCTGAACAGCGATGGCCGGGAATTGAGCGGCGATATCAGTGCCGATGTCTATTGCCGGGTTCTCGATGCATTGCTGCAGGCGCAGGTTCTGCTGGATTTCATCAGCGGCACGGGGGAAAAGATCTGGGCATTGAATCCTGAGCGTGTGCAGGTCGGTACCGGACTGGCCCATCTGGGTTGCGATCATTGCTGGCATGGCCACACCGTGGCCTTGCAGGAGCTGTCTTGCTGGCGGGGCGCGCCGTGTTTGCGCCGGCAGTGTCCAGGGCATTATGAAGTCACACGGCAGGAGGCCGATGCCGTCGATTTTTATGGGCGCCTGTATCGCGATGGCGATATCGACCGTGTCGTTGCGGCTGAACACACGGGGCTTCTGGGCCGTGATGAACGCGCCAGAATTGAGGCGTCATTCAAGAAAGACAGTACGCAACGCCAGCCCTGGGATATCAATTTGCTGGCGGCGACGCCGACCCTGGAGATGGGGGTCGATATTGGTGATCTGTCGTCGGTGCTGCTGTGTTCGGTGCCGCCGGCACAGGCCCATTATCTGCAGAGGATTGGCCGCGCGGGGCGCCGCGATGGCAATGCCGTCAATATCACTTTGGCCAATGCCGATGCCCATGACCTGTATTTCTATGCCCAGCCGCTGGAAATGATGGCGGGGAACGTGGCCTCGCCGGGCGTGTTTCTCGATGCATCGGCGGTACTGGAGAGGCAGTACACGGCCTTTTGTCTGGATCGCTGGGTCAAAAGCCATGGCGAGCAGGCTGTCATTCCCCTGAAACTGCAGGCCATTCTGACGTCGGTGGCGAAAAAACCACGCGATGGCCAGCGCTTTCCCTATTCATTCCTGAACTTTGTGGAAGTGCACAGAACTGCACTGCTTGCAGACTTCCTGGCATTGTTCGCGATGCAAGACGAGCGCCAGCTCAGTGACTTTTCCGTCGGCTGGATCAGGTAGTTTGCCGAGGGGGACTTCGAGCAGCAGGGTAGCTTGAGTTTCCGTATCGAAGAGCGCCTGACGCAACAGCTGCAGGAAGTGGATTCCCTGAGGAAAGAGGCGAGAAGGGTGAATACGCTGATCAAGGGTTTGCAGGATAAAGACCTGCTGTCGCCCGAAGAGAAGGATAATCTGGAACAATTCGAGATCGAGCTGCTGGCTCTGCAGAAGCTGGTGACCCGTATCAATAACAAGGATGCGCTACAATTTTTTACCGATGAGGGGCTGATTCCCAATTATGCATTTCCCGAACAGGGTGTGCTGCTGCGCTCGGTGATCTACCGCTCCAGAAAAGACAATGACTGGCGGCGGGCAAAGCGGGCACCAGTGCCGAATCCGAGCAGTGGATCTATGAATATGAAAGGCCGGCCGCCGCCGCGTTGTCCGAGCTTGCGCCGTTGAATACGTTTTATGCAGGGGGGCGCCGCGTCCAGATCAGCCGTATCGATATGCGTGTTTCCAAGCAAGAAACGTGGCGCTTGTGCCGCAGCTGCCATCATTCTGAATGCATCGATACCGGTGACAGATATAAAAGTTGTCCGCGCTGCGGTGATGCCTGGTGGAGCAATGTTTCGCAGAAGAAAATCATGCTGCGCCTGAAGCAGGTGTATGCGAATACCGCGGACCGTAAAAGCCGGATCCTGGATGACAGTGACGACAGGGCGAGGCAGTTTTTTACCCGGCAGCTGTTGATCGATTTTACTCCGGAGGCAGTTACCGCTGCCTGGCGGGTCGACCGCGAGGACTGGCCATTCGGCTTCGAGTTTGTTTCCCATGCCGTATTCAGGGAAATCAATACCGGGCAAACCGATGATCATGCCATGGATGTCACCATCGCCGGCCAGGACAGAAAGCGAAAGGGATTCAGGATTTGCCGGTTTTGCGGCATGGTGCAGGGCGGAGCGAAACAAAAGGAGCAACTGCATGCCATCAGCTGTACAGCGCGCAAGAAAGAAAAAGAGAGCAATCTGATAGAGGGTTTGTATTTGTATCGGGAGTTTTCTTCGGAAGCGATACGGATTTTGCTGCCGATCACTTCCGGAGAAGCGGCCGACGTGATCGAAAACTCTTTCGTCGCCGCACTGCACCTGGGGCTGGAAAGGAAGTTCGGCGGGCGTATCGATCATTTGCGTGTGGCGCAGAATATCGAGCCCGACCCTTAAACAGGCATCAGCAAGCGCTACCTGGTGATTTATGATTCCGTGCCCGGTGGCACCGGCTATCTGAAGCAGCTCATGGTGGACAGGAATGCCTTGCTCGAGGTGCTGATCGAACATGCGTTGCCTGTGCTGGAGCAATGCAGCTGTGTGCAGAAGGAAGGCGCCGATGGCTGCTACCAATGCCTGTATGTGTACCGCAACAGTCGTGATATGAAAACCATATCGCGGCAGAAAGCACGCGATTTCATTCAGCAGGTAAAAAAACTGCAGGAGCATGTCGTCGCTGTCGATGGCTTGAGCAATGTCACCATTTCGTCCTTGCTGGAAAGTGAACTGGAAGCGCGGTTCATTGAAGCCTTGCGACGATTGGGGCAGGGGGTAGAGTCATTTGAGTGCCGCCCTGAATTTTACGGCAACAAGGCGGGGTGGTTTGTTCGCCTGGGCAGTCAGCGTTATTTCATGCAGCCGCAGGTCGAGTTGAATGCGGGTTCGAATATTGCTGTGGCTTCCCGGGCCGATTTTGTCATGTGGCCGCTCGCCGACAACGATTCCCGGCCGGTGGTCATTTTTACCGATGGCTATCAATATCACAGGGAACGGGTCGATCAGGACTGCGCGCAACGTCTGGCGATTCTGGCGAGCGGTGATTTTTGGGTATGGTCCTTATCCTATGAAGATGTGCAAAGTGTATTGGATTGCAAGCCGGTCGAACAGTTCGACTTGTTCTTCGGCATGCCAAAAGTGAAGCTGCAGGCTTTTCTGGAGAGATTCCAGGCGCTTTCATTGCTGGAATCGAGGTGTCGGTCCAGTTTTCATTGGCTGCTGGATTGGCTGGCCCGGCCGGATGCGAATTCCTGGCAGGCTGCCGCGTCGGCTTTCGCTTTTGCCGGTTTTATGCGGGCATCCACGATGCCGGGCTGTAATGGGGCGTTTTATCAGTCCTTTGAATTACCGGATTATGCGCAGTCCCTGTTGGGAGATTTGCTGTACTCGGACGACAAAACGGGCTGTTTGCAGGGTATCGTGCTTGGCGAAAGCTGGCAACGTCTGCATCTGGGCTGGATCGTCGACAAGGCAGCCGTGAATTCAGGCAATGTACAGAAGGTTGCCGTGCATTGTGTTTTCGATGATTGCACTGCGCTTTCTGACAACGATTCGGACAAGCGGCAATGGCATGGATTTTTACGGATGATGAACCTGATCCAGTTTCAGCCATTCAGTGGTTTTTTTACCGCCAAGGGGATTGCCGAAAACCTTTACTCAGGTTTGGTCGTGAATGCCGCCTGCATAGCCGCAGCTGCCAACGGATGGGAAGCATTGCTGCATGATGCCGTCAGTGATGAGGAGCGTAAACTGATTACAATACTGGCAAGCCCGGAAATGGAGATACCTGCCATGGGCCATGAGCTCGAGAATGAAATGGGTGAAGTGATGGCGGAAGCCTTTCTGGCATGGACTGACAAAAAAATTGCGCTGCTCTTCGATGAGCCGGCCGAAGATCAGGCTGTATTCAAAGAAATGGGCTGGAAAGTCTTCACCAGCCGGGAATTGGAGCAAGACAGCGCTCACTGCCTGGCCTTTTTCGGCATCCAGCAATAGTACAGGAGTGCAAAAGCTTCGGTTGGAGTGCAAAAGCTTCAGCTTTTGCAATTAGCCGAAACACCCAGGATATACCAGGCGCAGGCGCCGAGTCCGCTTTGAAGTCGTTCCGCGGTCCTGCACGGCAAAAGTAATAAACCGTGATTAAAAAGCTGAAGCTTTTTTACTCCAGCCTTCATTGAACAACGTGAACACTATGTCGACCAAACCAAAAGTTGCTATTTCGTCGGAATTTTTCAGCAGTGTCCTGAAACTGCCCAAGGCCCAGCAGGACAAGGCGGTCAAGTTCATGGAGCAGTTCCGCCATGATCCAAAATCACCCGGGATCAATTATGAAACGATCAAGGTCGCGCGCGACAAGAACTTGCGCTCGGTCAGGATTGATCAGGCCTATCGCGCGATTGTACTCGCTCCGGAGAAAGGCAATGTCTATATCCTGTTGTGGGCCGACAAGCACGATGATGCCTATCAGTGGGCGCAGAACAAGGTATTAAAGATCAATCCCGAAAATGGCGTTCTGCAATTCCTGGAGTCTGAATATATCGATGAGGCGGAGCTCCTGAGATCGAAAGCCGGGGAGGAGCATGGTGGTTTGTTCTCCCATATTCGGGACCGGCATTTGCTACGTATCGGGGTGCCGGAGGAGTTGCTTCCACTGGTCAGGCAAGTCGAGGTGCCGGCCGATGTGGAGGCACTGAGAAAAAAAATACCCGACGAGGCTTACGAGGCCCTGTCTTTGCTCGCCGATGGCGATAGCCTGGATGAGGTGTTGTCGGTCTACGATAGACAACTACATGAAGCAGTGGAGGAAAGTATCGATACCGACGATTTTTCCTCTGCCCTGGAACGGCCGGACAGTCAGCGGCGTTTCCTGCTGGCTTCCGATGACGAAGCCTTGCAGGCCATGCTGGATGCTCCCCTGGAGAAATGGCGGGTGTTCCTGCATCCACTGCAGAGAAAGTTGATATTTCGTGACTGGAACGGGCCTGTCCGTGTTCTGGGCGGGGCGGGGACCGGGAAAACCGTCGTGGCGATGCATCGGGCAAAATGGCTGGCGGAACAGACATTGGCTGAACCTGACAGGAAGATACTGTTTACAACCTATACGAAAAATCTGGCGGTTGACATCGAGCATAATCTGAAAAATATCTGTTCAGCCGAGATGATGCGTAAAATTGAAGTCATCAATCTGGATGCCTGGGTCAAACGATTTCTCGACAAGCAGGGCTATCCCGTTCAGTTTGC
>JAJRWJ010000458.1 GCA_024276805.1 Gammaproteobacteria bacterium | reverse complement strand
CCTCCCAGGTGGGTTTCGATGTAGGTATCGTGGGGCGGCATCATCGCTATGATGTTTTGGTATAACCCCGCTGCAGCCTTGGAGCCGAAATATCCCGTCATGCCGTTGCCCTTGTGCCTTTCATGGCGACCAAGAATAGACAGGGTTGACTATAAAGTCAAGCTGATTCGACAATATTACTTGAAATCAGTTTAAGCTCACAAATGTTGAAAGCATCCTGCCGAATTGACGCCAGCTGATTTCCTTGCCATCGATCACCAACATGGGTTCGGTAACAAAGTCCGGTGCGTCGATAGCACTGTCAATATAGCCGCGAACGGTATATTCTTGCGTTATCCTGTATCCGGTAATGTCATCAGGTTCGATATGCTTTCTATTCAAAGCGCGTTTGATTCTTTCAAAAAGACGTTTGAACAGGTCGAACAAGTCTTCCTCTACATCCCCGAGAACAGCAAATTCATAGCCCTGTTTGTCATCATCCAATATTTCAAGTGCATCGATGCTAACCTGATCACCCAGCAAGCGGGTCCGGAAATGGAAGGTATGGCTAATGGCATCCGTATCTTTTATTGTGACTGGCTCGAATGAAGGATTTTCGAACGCCACGCCAAGATGCTGGGATAACATGTCGTTATAGCAATTTGAACAGAAGTATTGTTGATCCTTTTCCCGCGTCAGAAACACACCATCATATGGCGCAACAGTTTTTCCGCAAGCCGTACATTTTCTGCTATTCATAACAAACTCTATTCAGTTATTTGAACCGGCATTCAGTTGCTGGCAACGATCAATTTGTCGTTATTTGTAGTCCCCAACACAAATCAGCCATATTGAAGCCGAGGACCATCCGTCGTTTTTTGCGGACTAACTTCTCCGGCCTTGCGCAAACGCCACATTACCGAAGGGCGGGAATGCGCCGGCCGTAAACACCGGCGTGGAATATGCAATCGCCCTTGGATTGGTCCGCTCATGTTGGGCAAAACGTGTTTTAAAAACATCCGATGGCGTTACGCCAAAATCTTGCTTATGACGAACATCGCTGGAAACCATTACCAGCCAGTCAGTGCTATTGAAAGAGTGTTCATTCCCGTGCCCACGCATCCAGAGTGGTTGCAGCTCTTTAATGAGATCCGAATAGTCACCAATAGTCCACTTTTCAGTCCTTATTCGATAGCCATTCCCGCCTAACCAGCTGGAAGCCTTGTCGATTCTGTCGCCGGCCTGGTGCAATGCATTCCAGACAGTTTGAGGAAACGACTGCGGCTTAACCGATTCACGCTCACTTTTTGGATCATCAATACGGTAGTTCCCACTTGGCCCCTGAAATAGATTGGGTGCTACCCAGGTCATAATCACCTGCTTCAATGATCACTGTTTCTCGCTTTAATGGCATAATTACGCACCTTTGATCAGGTTGTTCGTGGCTGTGCTGCGGATTGTGCACATCTTATCCTACTGGATAGATCCACTAAGCGCCTACTAAAAATTACCGTTGAACAATGCACCAGGACATATTGCCCCATCCAGAACAAATTGTAACCCTGTCATTTCAACAAAATCAGGAATACTTGCTGGAGCAATGGGAGCACGGTTTCAAATGCTGGTTAAAAATTCTTGATCCACAGAGTTTGCGACGTGTATGTCTGGACTATCGTTTATTGGAAGCTGATGGATCGGTCAGCAAAAAAATGCTGGCCTTTCTGGCGCTGGCGAACGATATGCGGATAATGACAGACGATCCATTAAAGATCACGTTGTCATTGAAAACAACGGAACAAAGCAGGCAAACACGGCAGGACCTGGAGTTCTTGCTCGCTGCGATTCCTGAATCTATCCGGCTCATTGCCGGGCGGTTTCCCAAATTACAATATCTGGCGCTGGAAGGCATGCGCCATATCCCGGGTTTCGACGATTTTCTGAAGCAGGAGATCGATCACGTCGGATTGTCCTATGTGATCGGTGTCTGGCGATTGGCTGCGGCGGACACCCTGCCTTTCGTCATGCGCTTGGCATTGGCGGAAACGATGATGCACAACACCAGGATTGACACGCTGGAATCCCTTTTCGACCTGCCCTGTGCAAAAGGCCTGCTGAAAGGCTTGTACAAGCTGAAACCCGAGGCATTGAGCCGGGAAAATATCTGGAATCTATTTGACTTGACCGCACGCCATGAAAAATCGCGGGCAATATGCATGTGTCCGGCATTGACGACTGAGTCTTTGCCGGAATTACTGCAGGTGCCGAACTGGATGGTTACGCCGGGACTTTTTCAAATATTGAGTGCTGAACTGGATGAAAATCAATCCTTGTCGTCGATTATTCCACCATCAATTTTAAATGCTCCGTATGATATTCGCTTGCCAATAAAAAAATCATTTTCCAAGGCAAAGAATCTGGCTGAGCTTGAGCGGCGGGTTTTCAACTGGGCAGATCGATTATACGATCAGGCCAATTTTCCCGAGCCTCCGATCAAGGCGTCTGAATTTCTGGAACCCATCCGTACGGGCCTGGCTTTGCGCCGTGAAGGGCGCAAAATGCGGAATTGTGTTGTTGGCTATGCGGAACAGGTGTTGCGTGGAGATTTTTATTTTTACCATTGACATGGCGACGAAAAAGCGACTATCCAGCTCTCCCGCACCCGGGATGATTGCTGGTATCTGCAGGAGTATCTGGGGATCGGGAACTCGGAATTACCGGACACTGAAAAAGTCCGTATTGTTCAGACGCTGGCACAGGCGTTTCATCCTGACGGCTTGTTTATTACCCGCTGCACAATTGCCGGCACGCATTATTACGAATTCGATCAGGTAGAGCATACTTTCCAGGAAGGACAGCCGTTGTTATTGAAAGCGGAACCCGACAATGAATATGACCGCCGCGCGGTCGAGGTTTATACAGAAAACAAGAACAAGCTTGGTTATATTCCAAGAAATCAAAACGCCCGCATTGCCACCTGGCTTGCGCGAAGACTGCCGGTCAACGCCAAGCTTCTCAGTAACCGCAACAATAGTTGGCT
>JAJRWJ010000457.1 GCA_024276805.1 Gammaproteobacteria bacterium | reverse complement strand
AAGATTGTCTCAAGCGTCTAGCAGATAATACCGTCCGGGATGCAGAGGATAAATTGGTTCTGGAAGAGCACATTGCCGACAAATATATTGAAAATCTTACCTGCCCCATTGACGCGGAAAAAGTCACCTTCTTTATCGACGCTGTCGATGTCAATGACTGGCTGGGCAAGGATAATATGATCTATAACAAACAAGACAACCAGCAAATCCATGACCCAAATCCCCTCGCATATGTATTACTTGGAAGCATGCGACAAAAAAACATTCTAATGCCAAGCGCCGAGGAGCAGCAAAAATTTGACCAGTTCCTTTCTCGAATCGATCTCATCCGTGCGGGTTTGCAGCAACTGTACATGACTGGAAAAGCCTTGAACCCTTTGGTATTGCGGGCCAATAAAGGGGATTGTATTCAGGTTGTTCTGTTCAATCGCTTGCCGGTAACCATGGACGATGCAAGAGGCGATGCATTGATGCCGAAGATCGTTAAATTGAATGTGGATCGTTCTGAAGGTTTGAACAATGACATTGCACCTTCCAACCGGGTAGGAATACATCCCCAGTTGGTACATAGCAATGTCCGGGTGTCAGATGGTGCTTTTATAGGGTGGAACCGGCAAGGAGTGAAACAAACAGCCTTTCCCCAACTCGCCGAACCGAAAAAACATGCCCGTTATCACTGGTACGCAGGAACAATCGATGTCGAAGGAAATCAGCTTAAAGCGACACCGAGGGAGTTTGGGGCGATCAACCTGGTATCTTATGGCGATATTATCAATCATCCTGCTCATGGACTGATCGGCGCGTTGATCATCGAACCCAAGGGTGCGCGTTATTTCTATCCGGCCGCCGACGCCATGAAGCAAACTGATGATAATGCGGACATTGAATTACCCGTAGGCGACAAAACCATCAGGGTTTCCCGGGAAGTCGCAAACAATGGCGGTATCCGGGCCAAAATACATTATTCAAGTTATGCAAGAAAACATCATTTCAAGGAATTTGTAGTGTTTTATCGCGATGGCATGAACCTGCATTTCAAAGACGAGAATGGCACATCCCATCCGGTACTAAATTGCAGAATCTGTGATGATTCTTATGATCTGGGAGAAAAAGGTTTCAATTACAATACCGCCCCATTCTGGGCGCGTTTGGATCAAGCACCTAAGCAGGGACCTGATCGACAATGGTATTTGCCCAATTTGAATGGCGCATTTTTCCCAACGGATTTTTTTCTGGAAACATTTAAACCAGTACCCACTCCCAAATTTACCGCCCTGGCAGGTGATACGATCCGCTTCCGGGTATTGCAGCCTTCAGGACGTGCCAGGCAGCGTACTTTCCTGGTCTATGGTCATGACTTTCCCGATTTACTGCCGATGTTTGGATCGCCTCACTCACCCTTGATTTCAGTGGGCAAAGGAATAACAGCGACCATTGACGAGGCCGCCCCCGGAACTTGGCTGTATCGTGACGGCCCGACACAAATGTGGTCAGGTGGAGCCTGGGGATTGTTTGAAGTGCAAAAGAAACCAGGGATTTAACCGGGATCAATGGCTTTCCGATATCACTATTTATGCCTGTCATTATTGTTGTCACCGCCGGTTTACGCCATTGATGACAACCTGGATATCAAGCTGTTGACCGAAGCGATTGCTGTACACCAACATTCTGAAAAAACTGACTTGTTTGCCGGCGAGGCATTTCGGATACGTTTTAAAATCAGCGCTTCCGATAACAACAAGCCAGTCTCCAATCTACATCCTGGAGCATGGATCCGCCCACGCCTGCCTGGGCGCAAATCCTGCGACGATACCATTCGTAATTACTTGTTGACCGGTCCTAATTCCAGCCAGGACATCGATTTGAATGGTTATACATTCATCACCCTGAATGCAGATCATTCAATTGCGGTAATAGACCCAAAATTGAATCTGGCGACTTCCAACTTATTAAAGCTGATTCCTTTTGATTCTCCTGCGGGTGACTGGCGTTTAGACCCGATTGCAGGAAAAGTCTATATCACCTTACCAGAAAAAGATCTGCTGCTGGTGATCAATACCCTCACCGGCACAATCGATGCACATATTCATCTGGCGGTCAAGCCTGTAAAACTTGTCTTCTTCCCCGATAATCCGCTGCTCTGGGTAATCAGTGAAGGCACTGGCAATTTACAAGCAGTGGACATTCAAAAGAAACGAATTTTACATACGTTTTCTGTCGGTCAGGGACCTGTATATACCGATACGGACAAGATCGAACAGCGTATTTTTGTGTACGCATCACAGTCCGGACTGCTCAGTGTTGTAGATGCAAAACTGCCAACTCTGACCTTGCAGCGCAATATTGGCAAAGGATTGACTGGTATGGGCTACTCCCTGCAGTCAAAAAGCCTGTATCTCGGAAAACCATTGGCAAACGAGCTGCTTTATCTCGATCCGGATAAAGATTCACTGCCTGGAAAAATCACGCTCGAAGGCAGCAGTCGACAAATCATCGTTTCCCCGGACGGACGCTGGATATTTGCCTTGGATGGTCAGCATGGTCTGGTAAACATTGTCGATACAACTGATCAGCAAATGTCGCATGCCCTGCGTTTCCAGCATCGATTTGATCAAGTCGTTTTTTCAAATCAATTTGCCTATGTCCGGCACATTGATAGTGCGAAAATGAGCCTGATCAACATGACATCGATATCTCGCCATGAACTTCCCAATGTCATGGAAGTACCATTTGGCGCACATCCTCCAGGCAACCCGGGAAATATGGCATCCCTACCGGCTATCGCAGCACTTCCAAAAGGCGGTAAAGTCATTGCCGTCAACCCGGCTGACAAAATGATTTTCCTGCATATGGAAGATGGTATGCAGGCACCATCAAATGCCTTTAAAACCTATACTGCCGCGCCTGTATCCATTTATGTTCAAGACCATAGCCTCAAAGAAGGGAAGCCTGGTTCATATGAGACGAGGACATTAATTGATCAACCCGGCGCCTACGAGGTGGTTTTCTATCTGCCAAATCCCGCCGTGGCGAAGTGCCTGCCGCTGGAAATCAAAGGCGTGACCAGATCCATCGCTTCCATCTTACAAAATGATTACCTCGTCGAATTGGATTCCATGTCTTTTCAGGCAAAAACCCTCGTCACTTTAAATCTGACCCTGAAAAATAATAACGAGTCAATATCCGATGTACAGGATTTGCGGGTTTTGTTATTT